>CAYQKZ010000106.1:0-1605 GCA_964418135.1 uncultured Desulfobacterales bacterium | reverse complement strand
GCACCTGTTTTTTTCGGTAAACAGACCAACTGATTGGGATACAGTTCCCGCGAAAACGGCCACAGCCGCATTCCGGAACCGCCGGCCAGAAGTATCGGCCAGAAGTATCGGATAGACTGGAAATTGAGAAGAAAGCATATCATGCAGTCCCTTTTCTGTTATAATAACCGTCTTTGTTTCGTGGCATGGATACAGCGGGGCTGCAATCCGTCTGCACGGCAGGATACCCCAGCAGGGTATCGATATCGCGTTTGAGCTTACTTCCGACTTTTATCTTCAACTGCTCGGGAAGGGACACAATCACCTGGGCATGATCCGGACTGTTCAGACGCAACACCGCCGGACAAGTTCCCGGATAGCGGCTCATCACCTCCCGCAATTGGATCAGGGTCTCCCGTCCAACACGGGATAGATCCAGGCTGACATGAAGGGTCGCCGCCCAGTTTTCCTCGGCCTTTTCCATCGGAATCAAGGTTTCCGCCAGAATCTTGACCGCATTGTCATCCTTTTGAACCTCCCCCTGAACCATGACAGCGACATCGGCAGTCAACAGATCGCTGATTTTCGCATAGAGATCCGAAAAAACCGTGATCTCGACACTGCCGGTTACATCCTCGAGCGTAACAAAGGCCATCAGCTCATCGCGCCGGGTTTTGATCACCTTGGCGTTCCGGACGATACCGCCGATCCGGATAATCTGTTTGTCGGATTTATCTGAAATGGAAAGGGAATCTGCTGTAGCGAACTTATCTAAAATTTCCTCGAATCCCTGCAATGGATGACCGGTAATATAAAACCCCAGAGTTTCTTTCTCGAGAAGGAGACGCTGTTTCTGATCCCATTCCACAATATCGGGAAGCGGAGAATAACCGATTTTCTGAGCATTGCCGGTGCTGTCACCGAAAAGACTCATCTGTGGATCCGAGCGCTTTCGGTGAACCAGTTGCCCGTAATCGACGGCATCCTCGAAAGCGGCCATAAGCTGTGAACGCCGTGCGCCGGTGGAATCGAAAGCCCCGCACTTGATCAGACTTTCGATCACCCGTTTGTTGACCTTTTTGAGTTCCACCCGTTCGCAGAAATCATAAATAGATGTAAACCTGCCGTTTTTCCGCTCTTCAATAATGCTGTCGATGGCCGCCTCACCAACATTCTTGACGGCAATCAGGCCGAATCGAATTTTCCCCTCCGCCACCGTGACACTCTTTTCACTTTCGTTGATATCCGGAGGCAGAACTTCGATATCATGGCCGCGGCATTCGGCAACGTATTTGACCACACCGTCTGAAGAGTTCATTTCGTTGGTCAGCAGCGCCGCCAGCAGTTCAACAGGGTAATGGGCCTTCAGATAGGCGGTCTGATAGGCTATCAGCGCATAGGCAGCACTGTGGGATTTATTGAATCCATATCGGCCGAATTTTTCCATCAGATCGAAGAGCTGGCTGGCCTTGCCTGTGGGAATGCCTTTATTCCGGGCTCCCTCGACAAACCGATCGCGGTGTTTGGCCATGATCTCGGCAATTTTCTTGCCCATGGCTTTTCGCAGATCATCCGCTTCGGACATGGTGTAATTGGCCAGCTCGGCCGCAATCTTCATGACCTGTT
>CAYQKZ010000105.1:0-9623 GCA_964418135.1 uncultured Desulfobacterales bacterium | reverse complement strand
AAATGCCTATTCCCTCCCTGCTGCCTTGCGAAATGAATTTTCTGAAAGTCTATATGGTAGATTATATGTTTTGAGATACCTGATGTTTTTGACGCTACAAATCTCCTGAAAGTGATTCTGTTTTGCCAGATATCGACGTTTCCATCCTGCTCCCCTGCCTGAACGAAGCCGAAACCCTGGCAGCCTGTATTGCGGAGGCACGGACCGCCATCACGGAATCGGGGCTGAAAGGCGAAGTTCTTGTGGCGGACAACGGAAGCACGGATGGATCGATAGACATTGCGGAAAAGGCCGGGGCCAGAGTTGTCCATGTTTCGGAAAAAGGGTACGGCAGCGCTTTGTCCGGCGGCATTCAGGCGGCTTATGGCAAATTCATTCTGATGGGCGATGCGGACGGCAGTTATGATTTTACCGAATTACCCGAATTTCTGGAAAAACTCTATCAGGGGTTCGATCTGGTCATCGGCTGCCGGTTTCCCCGATGCGGCGGTCGGGTCCACCCCGGGGCCATGCCCTGGAAACACCGCTGGATTGGCAACCCGGTGCTGTCGTTTCTGGGCAGACTCTTTTTTTCTTCTCCGGTGGACGACTTTCATTGCGGACTCCGGGCATTCCGGCAAGATGCCATGATGGCACTGGGGCTGAAAACCGCCGGCATGGAGTTCGCATCCGAAATGGTCGTCAAAGCCTCCCTCTGCGGGCTGCGGATCACCCAGATACCCATCGTACTCCGAAAAGACGGCCGTTCCCGCCCCCCGCACCTGCGCAGTTGGCGGGACGGCTGGCGGCATCTGCGGTTCATGCTTCTGTACAGCCCGCTGTGGCTGTTCATCCTGCCCGGCCTTCTACTGACGGTACTGGGTGCTGTCGGATTCATCCTGCTGCTCCCCGAACCGCTTCAGATCGGCCGGGTTACATTCGATCTCTCTTCGCTGCTGGTATCGGGAGCCAGTCTTTCCGTCGGTTTCCATCTGTTCGGATTCGGTCTGTTCATCAAAGCATATGCGGTCAACACCGGTCTAATGCCTGGAAAGGAATACTGGCTGAAACTGGTCAAGGGCAGACCCGTTGAATGGGGAATAGCTCTTGGTATGGTCTTCATCCTTGCCGGAACCGGTTATCTGATCCATGCTACACTCCTGTGGAAAGCCGCTGCTTTCGGCCCCATGCCGTATCAGACCATCCTTCGCATGGTCATTGCATCGATTACCGCCATCGGGCTGGGCATTCAGGCCATGGTTTACGGATTCGCTCTGGCCGTGATCGGGTTGGAACGATGACATCCAGCGCCATCGACTATTTTTCCATCCAGCATCCGCTTCGGGGACTCGCCTCCCGCATTTCTTTCCGGGTTCGCCGACACATCTTCGATCTGTTCATGGCCACCATGAATCCCCGGCCGACCGACCGGGTACTCGATGTCGGGGCCACCCCCGATGAAATCCTGCCGGAATCCAATTTTTTCGAAATGCTCTACCCCTACCCGAACCACCTGACCGTTACCAGCATCGAAGACGCCTCCTTTCTGGAAAACCGTTATCCCGGACTCCGTTTTGTGCAGACCGACGCCGGTGATCTGCCTTTTGACGATCTGTCTTTCGACATCGTTTTCTGTTCCGCCGTATTGGAACATGTCGGTAACCGGGATCGTCAGCGGCAGTTCATCGGCGAACTGGTGCGGGTATCCCGAAATTTTTTCGTCATCACCCCGAATCGTCAGTTTCCGGTTGAAATTCATACGTTTCTTCCGCTGATCCACTGGCTGCCGCAGCCGTTCCATCAATGGATATTACGAAAACTGGGGCTGGATTTCTGGGCCCAAACCGACAACCTGAATCTGCTGACGCCCCGCACACTGAAATCGTTGTTTCCCGATACAGTTGACGTTCACCTCAATCGCTTGAAATTGCTGGGGCTTCCGTCCAATATTGTGGCATGGGGGACGGCCGGGAAGGAAGTGTCAGGCAGAAAAGCGTGATCAGCGCCGGATAGATGACCATCATGTATCGACTCTGCGCCCAATAGCTCATGGCATCGATATAACCGACAATGGCCAGCCTGCTGACAACGAGTACCAACAGCAGAATAGTCACCTGTTGTTTTCGGTGAAAGCCTTTCCAGTCGATACAGTACCTGCCTTGAATCCATGCGACGATGGTTTTTACGCCCCATACCATCAGCCATATCCCGCCGATAACCTGGATAATCCGAAATATCCAGGAAAGAACGACCGTATTCAAGACAATCATCATGCTCCGGTGACCGGCGATCGTGCCTACGACCGGTCGATACCTTTCGGCCAGTTCAGGGGGTGGCTCACTGCCGGCAATCGATTGATAAGCTTCCGGCAAATCCGCTATCCACAAGGTCATCCAGAAAACCTTGGCCGCTGAGGACAATACCCGGGAAATATCGATCCACTTCAGCGGCGGAGCCAGCATATTGCCGGTTGGATTGGCAGTACACACGATCTGACCAGCCCGGCAACCCGCCTCGATTTCCCCGGCAAGATCGGCATAAAATGCGGCTGCCCGAACAGCACCGGCGTAAACACCGATGGAACTTGCCGCATCTCGAATCGCCCAGACAGACCATCCCCCGGCCAGTTCATCACAGATCCCCATCATGTTGCAACCAAACCGGGACCAGCCATTCCCGTCAACCTGCTGAGCGAGGTAAGGGGTCAGCAGTTGAAAATGTGGACTGATCCGACCAGCATCGGACATTGCTTTACGCGTAATCGGGATGTAAGGATGGTGGGATTCACCGTCCAGACGCGTCAACCGGCTGAATGCCGATACAAAGCCGGGTTCACCCAGCTCGTTTACAACCGCCACACCGTAATGCCGAAAATTCCGCTGTTGAATCCACATTGTCAGACAGTACACACTCAGGCAGGGAAGTAAAATACAGGCAATTGCCAATCCGCTTCGTTTCCATATAGAGTCTTCGGTAAACCGACGCTTCCGCTCTGAATCTCCCGGAAAAACGACTTCTGCTCCCTGCTTTCCTGGAATAGACATCAAATCCCATAAAACAAATCCGGCATAAACCACCGATGCCGGAATCAGCCAAAGACTCTCATCCCGCATCCGCCAGGCCATGGCAAGGGAGATCGACAGTACTACCAGCCAAAAGAACAATGTATATTTGGCTTTTCTCACAGTTCCCAGGACACCGATTGCACCAGCAAGGGCAAGTGTAACTGCGGGGGTGTAAAGGGCCTCGGTTGCAACAAATCGGCTGGGAATCCATGCACCGGGATGAAATGCACACATGAAACAGACAACCGCCACGCGCCTGTAATCGATATGGATTGTTCGCAATGAAATTG
The DNA here is from genome assembly GCA_964418135.1 of uncultured Desulfobacterales bacterium. Taxonomy (GTDB): domain Bacteria; phylum Desulfobacterota; class Desulfobacteria; order Desulfobacterales; family Desulfatirhabdiaceae; genus RAAP-1. The sequence goes on along the minus strand of CAYQKZ010000105.1, from coordinate 6,289 downwards.
CCAGAAGGATGACCGACAGAAGATAAGCTATGGTTTGAGCATGCTGCAACGCCAGTCCCATTTTGCAATTGATGGATAGAAAACCGGGATATATGGGAGACCTGATCAATGTCATCTGATTGTAGTCTCCCAACCAGTTACCCGATGACAGCGATGTTGCCATCTCCAGATATTTCAGGCTGTCATGGATACCATCTATCGGAACGATCCCGGTATCCCACTGCAGAAAAATCGATATGCTTATACCGATGATACATACCCACATCCAGACAGCGGGATTATCTTCCTTCCCCTTTTTTTTCGTCCGCGCTGTCATTTCACCTTTATATCAAATGAGCCCGCTTCGAAACGCTCTGCGAAACACAGGTGTCAGGACGATACAGATGAATACGACGATCACATACTCGGCGATCCTGTAATCATGAATTATTTCATATCGTTCGAATTTTTGCAGAACAATGATGACAATTTGATGCAGGCAGTATAATCCAAGTGAATTCTTAGAGAGAAACTTTACCCAGTCCGGAACAGGATTGCGTACGCGCAAACTGATCACAAACAGCAGTGTCGTTCCAATCGCCACGGAAATACGCATATAGGGAGGAACGGCAAAATTATTGTACGTGAAATTACCTATACATACAAACCACTGCCATTCACAGCAGGCTGTAACGATAAAAGTAAACGCCAACACGGCGGTCAGCCATTTGAAGACAAGATGCGAGATTAATCGCCTCCGATAATGCAGGATTAAATTGGCAATGAACACATAGGGTATAAAATTGAGAATATTCCAGTACGCGACCGTAATCTCCCACATGCCGAACCAGCGGACGATTGCAGGAAAAATCCACAGCAGCATAAGTGAAACGATTGCCATGGCCCATTGAATCCAACAATGCCATACTGCCGTTACATAAGAGAAGAGGGTCAGAAAAATCAGGTCTAAAAAATAATAATAAAGTGTAAATCCTCCTGAAAAAAAAAACAGGGCAGCCTGATGAGAACTGCTTGACCAGGCATTGAATAATGCCGACATCGGTTTGTTGTTCAAATTGAGATATACAAGCAGACCGGCTCCCAACCAGAAAAGATATAGGTAAGTCAGCCTCTCGATCCGCATCGACAAATATTTTAATGTGATTATCCGCCGATCGATGAACATAAACAATGAAATCAGAAAAAATATCGGAACCGCCAGAAAGAACACGTGGAAATAAATGATATCCACCCATCCGATTGTATGACTTCTGAATTCATCGATATTGAAAAAACCGGTTTCGCCGAACAGACGCAAATGCCAGGCGATGACGGAAAGAGACATAAAACATCTTAAATAATCAATTCCATAATACCATGTATCATGGATGCCTGAATTCTGTCGAATATTCTCTGGATCAACCCCTTGGGCCTCGATCGTCATTTCGGCAGTCCTCCCATCCCAACCGCCCCCTGCTGTGGGGGGAGGGGCAGAAAGTCTCTCTTTCCCCATATCTTTTCTTTTTCGAGATAACCGTTCACCCCCCTCCCGGCATCCCCCTGCTGGGGGGAGGAGGTGAACGGTTACTTTTTTCAAGATGTTGACGGCATTTTTATCGATCTGAATACGAATTGTTCAGACGTCAGAGATGCGGATGCTGCCGAAAAACCCTTTTCAAGTTTTTCGATAAACAGACGCCCCTCCGGGGATACAATCGGTTGGTTATAGCCCAGATACTCCACGATATATCCAGAATTCCTCAACATGTTTCTCAGGCTGTCTTCCGTGAAAAATCTCAGATGGTCCCGACATAAAATTCCGGCCGGCACATACTGAAACCGCCCCTTCATCAATTCTCTGATAACCGACCAGTGGCCGATGTTGGGAACACTGCCGACCAGAATCCCCTGATCGTGCAGGAAAGCGTGAAACATCTTCAGCACATTTTGTGGGTCAATCAGGTGTTCCAGAATATCGCCGCATACAATGCAATCAAACCGTTCTGGCAGAACTGTATTTTCGACCGGTTGAACATACACGCGATCATAATCTTTTTGGGCTTCGCCCGCAGCAGTCGGATCAGGCTCGATACCCACGCATATTATACCCGTCCGATGTTGTTTCAGGTATCTTCCGATGGCCCCTTCCGCGCATCCGACGTCCAGTACGAATCGGACATGATCGGGGATCAAGTCGATCAAATCCATCCGTGGATGCCGATAGTAATTCGAAAATGAATGGGCGATACTGTCTTCGACCACCATTTTCGACAATTCACACCAGATGGCATGGCTGCCGATTTCAGTAACGGGAAGATTCGCGGGGAATCGTTTCAATACAACTGGAGAACAACCAAACACCTCATCGGATAATGTCTCCACATGTCGAACGGAACCCTTCCGGCTGGTCAGCAACCATTCCGTCAATTCCCGAAAGGTCTCGACATCCGCATAAGAAAAAGGCAGCGGTGATATCTGATCCGATGCGCCGTTCACCATCACCGGTCCGGCGATGGTCCAATTATCGTTACCGTAGGCTTCAGCCAATCGCTCCAGGGACACGTGCATCGCCATGACACCGGATCGCACCACGATCAGACGATCGGCTTCCTGCACGCTATCGATCAAATCGCCGCACGTAAGCCGGCAATCCATCGGAAACAGCGGGTGGATGGTTCCAAGCTGTTCCTTCATAAACGACAGACAGAATTCTGTATTGAATGGAATGGACAGCTCGTTAGGTGTCGGCGGCAATACGATATAAACTGTTTTCATGTAGCCCTTATCGGCCGTAATGGACCCAATGCTCTGCAGCCAGCCATCTTTCGGGCATTTTCCGAATCCATTCCTCAAAAAATGCGTAGATCGGGCGCAGGGTTTGTACCGGACTTTCCGGGTCGATCTCTGTTGGCGGCAAAAAATCCATCCGATACACATTCGGCGAGACATACCGGCACATATAAGCACCGATCCGGCCGTTGGATTTTTTGGCCATATGCCAGGCACCGACAGGCAATCTGAATGGCCGCCCTAAAAAAGGAATCTCGACATTGCTTTTGGTGCCCTGAACATCCGGGGTGATGACAACCACTTCCCCCCGTACCAATGCCTGATGGTAAAAATCCAGCCCGTTTTCGCAGTGTTCCATTTTTCCGCCGGTATATGTTTCCATGCACCGATATTTTTGGTAAAAAAAAGACCGGACATCCGGATGCACCCGGGGGTCTTCAACCACGGCCGATGTCAGCACGTTCGTTTTCAAACCGTATTTGCCCAGCAGTACCATCCCCATGATGAAACTGTCGAAATGACAGGTCAACATCACAGTGCCCCGACCTGCCTGCTGGGCATTCAAAAAAACATCGATTCCATCGGCGGCGCTGCTGCTTCGAAAAATTGTTTCGATTTTTCGTTCATGACGATACAAATGATCCTGATATTCAGTTCTGGAATTGTGCATGAAGCGCCCCAGAACTGCCATCAGGCTTTTGGAGCGACTGCCAGTCAAGGCTTTCATGGCCTGATATACATTCGCGCGGATATATTTTTTCCCCAGACCGATGGATCGCCAGTCATAGTCGGCCACCGCCTGAAGCAAACCCCTGCCGTACGAAGCAGGAACGGCAATGGATGCCGGCAGTTTCGCCAGAGTCGGCAGCACATAGCGGTAATCCATCCGCAGCAGTGATTGGTTCATTCTATCACAATAAGTTGGCACGGCTCATCAACTCTTTGAGATCCGGTGTTTTTTCGGCAAAGTTTCTGAGTACATCGATCACACGATTGAGTGTAACCATACTCTCCCGAATATCCCGAGTACTGCCCTCCACCTCATCTCTGGCCGCATTTCTGGCCGATCTCAGCATGGTGCGCCGATCCCACCAGGCAAAACCGAACACCGCCACAAACAAGGATGTAAAAATGGCGGAAACCGAGTAAAACATGTTGGTCATTTGTTCGAATCGTGTATTCATATCGGAACGCAGTTCCTCGAACCGTTTATCCACTTGATCAAATCGTTTGTCCACTTGTTCGATCCGTTTGTCCACTTGCTCAAACCTTTTGTCCACATGCTCGAACCGTGCATTCATATCGGAACGCAGTTCCTCGAACCGTTTGTCCACCTGCTGCATAAAGACCGCCTGGGTTGCCTCCATACGCACCAGTCGTTCGCGATCGGCCTGGGTGAAGTTGTCCTCCGCCCCAGCATACGACACGACACCGAGGGTCAAAAAGCAACCTACCATCCCGCATATCGGCATTTTGACACGGTTCATCATATCACCCTCCTGTGTTTGATATTTCGTACAGTCTGTGTTTTCTGCAAATTGACAAATACCGCTTTCAGTCCTCGGCCCCCACCACATCTTAACCCAGAACACATCCCCCTTCCCCGTGGGGAACGACATCCCACTGATGATCGATCCAGAACAATCCCAGCTCCGGATTGTCGCTGTATACTCCGAACGGCGCGCTTTTGAACTCATCGACAATACTCATGGCGTGTTCATCCGACACCACGGCGTGCATCCGGTAACTGCCCTTGATGATCTTGATGTCGTTCAGGATCAGATCGATCGTCTGATTGTTCCGAAAACAGACCGGCGGCAGGCCGCTGTTTTTGGTGGTTGCAACAAAAATCATTTCCCCGTCCATTTTTTCGATGCCAATCCCCACATGTCCGACATACGTTTCTTTCAGGGGCTTTACCTTCATCCGGACCCGAATCGACTGCAAAAACGTAATGCGGGAAACTGTCCGGCCAGTGTCATCCAGCACCGACACATCTTCGATTCGGATATCCGGGTGGGCTTCACCGGAAGGAACATGGGTTTTCAGATTGGTGGATGCGTCTTTGGCTTCGAGAAAAGCCAGATATTCAGAGATGATTTTTGCCGAAACTCCGTACTGTTCGAGTCTGCCGGCATTCAGCCAGATGGTTTTCGCGCACAGTTCATTGATCAGGTACATGCTGTGGCTGCAAACGATGATGGTTTTTCCAACTTTCCGAAACCCCATCATCCGCTCGACACATTTCTGGCCGAAGCGCTGGTCTCCCACGGAAAGAGCCTCATCGACAATCAGCACATCCGGGTCTACACTCGTGGCAATGGAAAAAGCCAGCCGCATCATCATCCCGGACGAGTACGTTTTGACGGGTCGGTCGATAACCTCGAACAGTTCGGCAAATTCAATGATGTCGTTTTGCCTGGCGCGGATTTCGTTTTCCGTCAGCCCCAGCAATGCGGCATTCAAATGGATGTTCGTGCGTCCGGAAAACTCCGGGTTGAACCCGGAACCCAGTTCGAGGAGTGCCGCGATGCGTCCGTTTCGGACGATGGTTCCCGATGTGGGCTGCGTGATGCCTGCCAGTATTTTGAGGAGGGTCGATTTACCGGCACCGTTCTCGCCGATGATGCCCAGGGTTTCTCCGCAGCCGATCCGAAAGGACACATCGGTCAGAGACTGCACCAGATGATGACAGGGTCTACGCAGGACGGCTTCTTTCAGACGATCAATCGGCTTGTTATAGACCCGGTAATGCTTGGTCAGATTTTCTGCTTCGATGGCGTTCAATTGTCCCCGCTTTACAGCACATCCGCAAATGCGTTTCGCGATCGGCTGTAAAACCAGATGCCGGTCAGAAAAGAAATCATGGCATAGCCAACGGCATAGCCCAATAGATCTATGGGCAGGGTATGTTTCAGAAGAATTCGATGGTACAGCTCGATGAAAGGATAGACAGGATTCAGACAGATCAGAAGGCGCAGTTCTTCGGACAACATGGTGACCGGATAGAGAACCGGGGTCAGATACATCCACAGAGACAGTACGCTGGCAATCACCTGTTGGATATCGCGGATAAACACACTGAGGCTGGCCAGGAGTACCATCACCCCCAGCGTAAAGATCATAAAAATAAATGTAACGACCGGCAGATACAGCCAGGCGGGATCTGCGAAACCTTCGATCGTCAGATAGATCAAAAATGCTACAAAACCGATGCCGTTCAATATGAACGTTACACACACCCCGGCAACCGGGACGACTTCAAGGGGAAACGCCACTTTCGTGATCAGTCCGGCCTTGCTCAGAAACATGCCTGCGCTTCCGCCCACAGCCTCTGAAAATGCAATCCAGGGCAACAAACCCGACAGCAAGAACAGCACAAAGCTGTCGGTGCCTGTTTCTATTGGTTTCAGGCGAATCTTGAACACCACCGAAAACACGAAAATATAAATCAGCATATTCGACAGGGGGGTGATAATGCTCCATAAGAGGCCGCCTATCGATCCGGCGTATCGGCCCC
>CAYQKZ010000104.1:0-9646 GCA_964418135.1 uncultured Desulfobacterales bacterium | reverse complement strand
TTATGCAATTTTTCAAAAGATTCTGCCTGGGCTGCGAGGACACTCGACACAATTCAGAGAAATGCTTTTCAAATTAATCGAAATAACCGAATCAAAGAATTACATCAGGTCATCATCGAGGATCAGGCTCATTGCAGAAGCCCCTATTGCAATGGATTTTTTCAATTATTCTATGACATAGGAAAAAATGCGTTTTATAATTCATCAGGCTAATAACAATCTTGTTTCAGAAGAGATCGATTTATCAATCAATCGTGTATTCTTTTTAAATGAAGCACTGGAAGAGACAGATTTTCTTGGCTTTACGATAGAAGATTACCCAGACGAGGTTGATTTTCGTATCCGCCTTGGAGATAAAGAGCTTTCCAATACCACATATTATCGCCGTTTTATAGAATGGGAAAAATCTCAATACCTTTCCAATTGCATCGGGAAGGTGACTGTTATTCTCGAAGCAAGAGGTAAAGATTCAATAAGTTGGAAGTCAGTATTTCTGGCTGAAGTCATCTGTTATCCGAGTAAGATCAGCAGGTGGCAGTATAAAAAAATGCTCCAGGATATTTCAATCATATCCAGGGGGCTCGTACTCGATATTGTCTCCAAGACCAATTCGTTATTCGGATGGGTAGCCACAAAGTCGATTGATGAATTATCCGGCGTTGAAGAATATTTTCTTATCAATCAATTTCTGACAAGATTTGAACCTATCCTTGAACGAATTAATATTGACCCTGGGAATCGGTTGACCATTACCAATATTCAGTCTCTTTGCTATGGTCAAGAAAATTTTACCCCAAAATCACTTGCTCAGATAAGTCGCAGCGGTGCAGATCCCAGAAAAAAAGGATCTAAAAGACCCTTTCAATGTGAAATTCAGCGAAAGGAAAGAACTTTCGATATCTGGGAAAACCGCCAGATTGCAGCATTATGCAGTTGGGTTGCAGACCGGGTATCTTTTGTTGCAAATAAAGCACAAATTCAAATCGACACCATCAAAAGAGATAAGCAATGGCGGCAGATAGCACCAAAAGGAAAGATGCCATTATGGGATATTGAAGATGCTCCCCGAATAGCCCAATTGGAAAGATCAATTGATTCATGCCGCAGAATCCTGAGACGGGTATCTTTATATTCAAAACGTTTTGGTTTTCTTGAAGGGGTTGGCGTTACAAAACTTGACTTAAAACCGACACCAATATTCACGAAAGACCTCTTTTATTCACATGCCTACGCTGCAATGGTCGATTTTATCAGCAATAACGGTATCATGTTTGATAGTGGGAAGTTTGAACAGAAACTCAAAGAAACATCAAAGCTCTATGAATACTGGGTTTTTATATTATTTTTCTTTTACTTGAAAGAACGGTTTCCCCTTTCGGTGGCATCTGAAGCACCTTTTCTAAACCTTTCATCCAGTAAAGATCGATATGTCCTGGATATCAATTCAGGTGATCATATCGTATTTTCAGCTCAGAGCGGTCTTAGTATTGTCATTCACTATGAACCAAGCTTTGTTTCAATAAATGAGGCTGAACAGGTCGGACGCAGATTTTTCCGTTCATCATTTAGGGGAAGCAGACCTTTGATACCTGATCTACTGATCGAAATACTGTCCGGGTCGGCTGAATCTCCGCAACTTGAATATGGCATCGTGATTGATTGCAAGTACACGACAAGGATTCAGGAAGTGCATTGGAACGAGGTAGAAAAATATCAGAGTCAACTTTTCGAACGCATAGGGTATCAAAACGTTGCCAATCAGTTATGGATCATCCATCCGGGCGAACGCCCATACTGGCAACTCAATGTTCCCTGTGGTTCAATTGAAGAAGCTGTTCGAATGCCAAACAGTACCATTCAGGGGATATTATCCCTATCGCCAACGACCAATGATCAAGGATCGTTCGAATGCCTTTTCAATCAACTTGACGATTCAATTGGAAAAATTATTCAGATGTTTGTAGAGAGAAAATAATTCGCTGCAATCAACCCTCTACAAAGACATTGTCAAACGATATCGGATCAGGTCGGTCCAGGGGATAGAATATCTGGCCCAGTATCTGATGTGGCTTGAAGAAAAACTGCCAACTGCCATAATCTGCACTTTCCTTTTCTTCTCAGCCCCATGAAGGGATCAGCCATCATGAAATATGTCATCAAACCACTTGTTCCGGATGACGTTTACACCGACCGGGCAGAATTTCTGGACTATCTGGTTCACGCCGCCAGAGAAGCCGCCCACCGCCGGACCACATCCACCGTGCTGCTGGGCAGGCGCCGCATGGGAAAAACCGAAATCTTCAAGCGCGTGATCAATCGGCTGTTTTTCGAACAGGATCCAAACGACCCGCATGCCGTTATTCCGGTCTATTACAGTTTCAAGGAAGAAAAAACCGACCGATGGGAATTCGCTATCGGGTATGTGGAGAACATTCTGCGTTGGATGACGGCATTCCGTCTGTGTGATCCGAAGATTATTTTAACCCGCGAAATCACGCGACATGAGATTGTTCCGTTTATCCGATCCAAACTGGAAATGACCGTGGGACTGGACGGCGCTCTGAGACAGTTTGAATCGTTTCAGGAAAAAGATATCACCATTCCGGAAGAAGAAGCTGTCATCTTCCCCAGGCGAATATCGGATTATGATGATATAACGATCGTCATGTTTCTGGATGAATTTCAGAACACCCGCCTGCCTCAGCATGATTTCAGCATTGTTGGCTACATGCAGGAAGCTGTGGAATCCCCGACCTGTCCGCATTTTGTCACCGGTTCGGCCATGACGATTTTAAGTCGTGAGATTATCGGCAAACGCGCGCTGTTCGGCAGATTCGACAGCGAACCCATCGCCGAAATGACCGGTTACTGGGGGGCGGAACTGGCCCGAAAAGCCGCAGACTACTACCACGCCGATGTTGCCGGCCTGATGGCGCCGGTTATTTCAGACCGGTGCGGCGGCAATCCATTTTATATTACGGCGGTGGTCAAGCAGGCGGCCAAAACCGGGGTGGCCATTTCCGATGAAGAAGCCCTGAATCGGATACTGGCTGTGGATCTGTCTTCCGGTTTTATCTGGGGGGAACTGAACGATCAGGTGAACCACTGGATCGAGCGCATCAACGAACACAACATCACCAAATGGGTGCTGTATCTGTCCGCACTCGACGAAAACACCGATGAAAGCCGCCGCGGAGAACTGAAGCTAAAACGGATTCAGAAACAGATTCTGGAGCGCGAAGGCCGACAGGTATCGATGGAAACCATTCGGGATGTGCTGATCAAGCTGTCCCGTGGGGATCTGGTGGAATATCTGGAGCTGGGCGGATGGTTTCGCAAGATGGATGATCCGATTCTGCTGGAGTTTTTGAAAGTCTGGGGCAGCATCGAGGTGGAAGGCCGGCACGCACAAGAGGTGCAGGAAGAGCTGATCCGACGCTATCAGAAACAAGAACGCCGATTCCGGGAATATCGGGGCTATCTGGCAGAGATTCACATGAGCCAGATTTTGTGGAATACCCGGCGGAAAAAACTGCCGGGATGGTTTTTCAACAGCACGGAAGATATTCAGATGCCCCATATGTTCATTTACATCGCCCATCGGCACCGGCTGCGGTCGGGAAAGGGTCAGGAAATCGATGTTCTGGGAGCGGCCTGGGGAGAGCAGTGGGTGTGTCAGAGCAAGTGGGTAGAGGGAAAAAAGATGGGTCTGAATGTGCTGACCACACTGTGGGAGCAGGGCGAAGCCGTAAGAGCGGAAAAAGAACCGGATGCCGTCCGGCTCTGGCTGTTTGCCCAAGAAGGGTTGACGCCGGAAGCCGAAGTCTTTGCACGGGAAAAAGGCATTTTATGGTCTTCCCGTACGGAGATGGATGCGCTGCTGGACCATGCGGGGTTGAGGCGGCTGCCCATGCTGACATCAACGAAAGCGAGATGATAAGCTGTAACCAGCCAATAGAGCCGATCACAGCCCGCTGGACAGAAGTATTTTAGGAGGGAATAGCCGTGGAACTCTCTTGAACTCTTTTCTTCTATGCCAAAGGGTGGTAAAAGAAACCCATTTTCCGCATTGATCCCCATTCGCTCATTCATTGCTCTAAACAGACGGGAGAAACGATATGCCACCTCTACCATCGATTTTCGATTTGTGTGTTCCCCGTTCCGTCATTCTTTCCGGCAATCTACCCGATTCCATTTTTGCCGCCGATCTCTGGGATGTGATCACGGATCGCGCCCATCCGGACTATCAGGACCCCCGATCCTTTTTTGCCGGCACCTACCCCACCGAAAAACTGAAAATTCTGGTCAAGGATGTCACCGAACGACTGGCCGGTGTTCCGGGGATCAATCCGGCCTTTGTGCTGGAAACCGGTTTTGGCGGAGGGAAAACCCACAGCCTGATCGCAACGGTGCATGCCGCCAGAAGTGGCCATACCATTCCGGATGTACTGAGTGACTACGGCATCCGCCAGATGCCCGAGCCCGGCGCCACGTGTGTGGCGGCTTTTGTGGGTGAAAATTCTGACCCCTTGTCCGGAAAGGAAATTCGGGTTGAAAACGAAAATATCCGGACATTCACCCCCTGGGGTCAGATAGCGCTGATGGCTGGCGGCAGGGCCGGATACGCCGTGATTCGGGAAAATGATATCCACGGGGTTGCCCCATCCGGTGACGCCCTGGAGCAGTCGCTGGGAAACGGCCCCGTATTGATTTTGATCGATGAGCTGATGCTGTACATGGCCCGCGTCAAGGCGTTGCCGGCGGATCATCTTCTTGCCGGTCTCGATACTCAATGGCCGGTCTTTCTGCAAACACTTTTCGGGGTTGCCGAACATCGCCCCCATACGGCGGTCATTCTGACCCTGCCGTCCGTTCAGGATGCCAACAGCCGGATCACCGAGGAATTGAAGCAATTCATCCCGACCGTTCTGCAGACCGTGGATGATGCCAGAAAAATCGCCAGTCGGGAAGCCCAGTTCCTCACACCCACCCAGTCCACCGAACGGGCGGCGGTGCTGGCCCGCCGTCTTTTCCAGTCGGTCGATCTGTCCCGCGCCGGTGATCTTTCCCATGCCTGGGTCCACTATCTCGAGACCCAGCGTCAGGCCGGTGTTCAGATCGACAGTCGGGCATTCGAACCCGGTTATACCGAACAGATTCGAACCGGGTATCCCTTTCATCCGGAACTGATCCGGCTGTTTGCCGAGAGACTGGCAGACATTCCCGAATTTCAGTCCACCCGGGGAGCCCTTCGGCTGGTGGCGCGCACGATCCGGTCGGTATGGCAGCAGCGGGATCACGAGGCGGAAACCTGCCTGCTTCTTCAGCCGCATCATGTCGATCTGTCCCACAGCGACATACGAGACGAAATCCTGGCCCGACTGGACAAGACGGCTTTTCAGCGCGGGCTGGAGGCGGATGTGGTCCGGCCCGATGGCGGCACCCATGCCAACCAGGTGGAATCCGGCTGGTCCTGGAAAGCGGCCAGCCAGTCTGCCCTGATCGCGTTTCTTCACTCCCTGCCGGACAGCTCCAAAGGCATTACGTCTCCGGAAGTCGCCCTGGCGGTCGGCAGACCGGAGGTCGATCTGGCCTATGTCGCCAAGGGTCTTGAAGAAACCGAGCGGATTGCCTGGTACATGCGCAAAGATGGCGAGCGTTACCGGTTCCAGACCCGTGCATCCATCAACAAGCGGTTTCACGAGCATTATGGAAAAGTTCAGACATCGGAAATCCGCGAAACCCTGGATCAGTGGATTCAGGATATCTATTCGGACTTCAGCAGTTTCCAGGTGATTCCCTTTCCGGTCGATCATACGCTTGTTCCGGATCAGCCGGACAAAATCCGGATGATCCTTGTCCACTACGACAAGGAATGCGGTACGATCGGTGAGGGAAGCAAACTGAACTTTCCCAAAGCTCTGTTCCAGATTACCGGTGTCAATCGGACCGCCCGCATTTACCGAAACAACCTGATATTTCTTTTGTGCGAAAAAACCCGGGTCGATCCCATGAAAGAATCTGTCCGGACGTTGACAGCCTGGGAGCGGGTGCTGAAAGACATCGGGATCGAGCAGAAAAATACAGCCGACGATGCCGGTATGGACAGCGAAACGCTGAAAAAACGCATCCAGCACGGGGCCGGCGGCATCCCACCGGAATTTTTGCATCTCGAAAACGATCTGCTGCAAGTGAGGGAAAAAATAGGCCCCCTGGAGTTGAATGTCCGCACACGGATTCTGGATGCATACCGGGTGCTGGCGTTTCCGCCGGTGAATACGGACAGAGGTTCCGGCCTCTTCCAGGTTTTTAAGTCAGCGCCCGTTCTGGAGTGCTTTCGGGTCGATTTCGGGGTGATACCGGCCGCCGATTCCAAAAAACGAAAGAATCACCGGGAAGTGACGGAGGAAACTCCCATCCTTCAATGTCTGCGAGACAACAGCAAACTGGTGCCGGAACCCACGCCCGAAAAGCAGGTGGTACTGGCCCCGGAGATGGTCAAAAGCCAGCCCATCTGGGTGCCGGGAGAATCCTGTCTTTCCACGGAAGAAGTCTGGCTGCGGTTCCGCCGGGAGTCCGGCGCGCCCATGCTGCTGAAACAGACCGATCTGCTGCCGACCATTCGGGCCGGCATCCAGAAGAATCCCGACTCCCTCTGGGTTTACTACAACCAGCCCGAAAAGAAGGTGTTTATCAAAGACACTGTTGACAGTCTGATACCGGTCATCCAGCCAGAGCATTTCCTGTATGAGCCAAAAAAGGCGGTGAATGGCGGTATCTGGCCGATGGTTCAAATCAATCCACAAGATGTATGGGATCATCTATGGCCCCGCAGCGACAATGTGCCGGATGAACGGACCACGCTCAACCAGCTTGCGGAAAATGCCAGGATATCACAGTATTTTCCAGTTCTGCCTTCCAAAGACGTGTTGTGGAGCTCGCTAAAACAGGGAGCGGCAGAAAACCGATGGATTTTATATCTGAACACCAACCTGTCCATCGGGCCGGATGAAATTCATGAATGGCCGACCATTCCCAGAACGGAAGAGCAGACTAAGCTGTGGCATTATATGGCGGCCATCGCTCAGGGAATCTATCCCCGGAAAAAAGATACCGATACCGGCGGCATCGAATTTTCATTGCCAATGACTTCCGAAAATTTGAAAAAACACTGCTGGCAGACAGGTGACCAACTGCAAACCGAGATCATGGAGCAAAAGGCCAAACATATCTGGCAGAACATCCATCGGACTCAAGTGATCGATGCAATCCAAGATGGTCTGACAAGCGGGCTGTGGGGTATCTGGGAGAAATCTCCCGATCCGGTGTTTTATACAAAAGAGGATACGATCGACGCGATTGCCATCGCACCCGAATGGATTCTGGTCGAACCGTCTTCCGAACTGGCAAAGAAACTGGAGTCCTGCCGTCCTGGCATGAAAATGAAACGAGTGGAATACTCCGGAACGCCTCAGGAAATCTTCAACAATCTGTCCGAACAGGTGGAGGCATTTACCGATATCGGGATATCCGAACTGATTCTGACCGTAACCAGCCGGGATGCCTTTGACAACACACTGCGCGCCACCTGGGCCGACCGTCCCCCGTCCGCAGCGGTGTCAGCCCGCATTCATGCTGTCGGCCAGAGAGAAATCGATGAGCGAAGCGAAACGATCAGTTTGGAATATGACGGTCGTTTCGAAGAAATCACCGGGCTGCTGGCCCCCATCTGGTCGTTTGAAAAAGATAACGGGCTTGAATTGACCATAACGGTATCTTTCAAATTCGACCCGCCTGTCGAAAAAGACGATTCGGGGCTGATCAATTATCAACATGCCATGACCGAGGCCAATCAGGGAACCATGCAGGCGACCCTCGTGCCGGTTCGCCGGTCATTGGATGGAGAGCGGAAATAATGGAGCGATTTAGATTGCGGGTGTATCAGCAGCCCAAACGGGGGGTGATCTGGGAGTTGAAACTTTTTCCGGATCAACCCGACCGGGTGTTTCGGGAAAAAGACGGCCGAATCATGGGCTCTTCCTCTGTTCCGGCCGTTGTGCTGTGGCTTCAGCAGGTTTCGGATTTGTATCTTCGACGGGCAGAATCTCCGGAGCCGGCGGATGCCGCGTCTTTTGGGCCAAAATCCCAACCCAGATGGCTACAGTGGGAAGATGGTCTGCGTCTCTCCCTGGCATTTGCCAATGCCCGGTATCTGAAATCCACCCGTCAGCGGCGCATGTTTCGGGAAGGATTGCACGAATTGCCGTCTGAGGTTGTGCTGTACTGGTTCACCCTCTGTTTTTACGGCTATCGGCAGCCCGCCGGTAAGGCCGCATTTCGAACCCTTCTGACCTATGGCGACGCCAATGAATCCGTGACCCCCGCTGAAGCCAAACCCAGACCCAAATCCAAAACGGCTACGGTACGTAAAATTAACAACGATTCCACGAAGTCCCAGCTCGATTTGTTTGTGGAGACATCCGCGTGACACAGAAAACCAATGTACCGACCAAGCCATCCTTTCTGGAAGCCGGGCTGCCATGTGCTTCCCTTTCAGCAGAATGTCAGCGGGACAACAACGCCAGACAGCGTCCGCCCCAGAACCGTCTGCATATCTGGTGGGCCAGGCGTCCGCCGACGATCTGTCGGGCGGCGATATTGGCGGCATTGCTGCCGTTCGATTTGTATGTTGAAGATGATTTGATTCATGAGACGGTTGATGAGCCATCAGAATCTGATTTGCCCAAATTGCCCAATAAATATCGTGCCCATGAAATGTTTTTTCGGAAATTGATCATGGAGGTCGAGCCAACCCATTTGACGAAAACGCATAAGGGCTTTTTGAAAGTTTTAGGAATTTTGGGGGATCCGGACAGAGCCTTTCGCAGAATGGTTTGCCGGGAAACATATCTGATTGGCAATACCCCGATCTTACTTCCTATGGATTGGACGTACCGTCATCCCCCAGCTTTCGGTGTTTCACCAAAAGAGTCATTGATCAACTATTTGAAAGATCAGGTTGGAAAAACATTTGGGTTATCCGCTAATGAACCTGTTGTAATGATGGATTTTATGGCGGGTGGAGGTGTAATCCCTTTGGAGGGTGTCCGGTACGGGTTGAAAGTATATTCCAATGATTTGAATCCAGTGGCCAGCCTTGTCAGCAAAGCGACAATCGAATATCCAACAAAATACGGTTTAAGGTTGATTACCGTTTTGTCAAAGTACATCGAACAGGTCGATGAAACTGTCAGGCAACGGCTGCTGCCTTATTTTCATATTGAACCACCTGAACATTGGTGGATTTTTGAATCCAATCGCGCAAAAATTCAATTCAGCTCAAAATCTGTCGTTCATTATGAGCCAGCCGATAGGGAATCGTCCATGAATTGTTGTTTATGGACCCGAATCGTTCCCTGCCCCCAATGCAGCCTCAACATCCCCATTTCCACCAATTTCAACCTGGTCAAAAAGAAAGGCAGGCCCGATGAAGACCTTGCCGCTTTCCCGGAGGTACCGGTGCTGTCCGGGAAAAATGACTGCACGTTTCGGGTTGTCAAACGGGATGAATGGAAACACTGCACCTGGCCCAAACCCGGATTTGACAAATGGAATCCATCCACAACGACAACCTATAAAGGCGGCA
>CAYQKZ010000103.1:2508-9736 GCA_964418135.1 uncultured Desulfobacterales bacterium | reverse complement strand
CCTTTTTATTATCAGGATTTTCGGATCGGCTGGACGTACGGTATCGAAACTTCCAAACGTCTGGGGTTGTATCGGCAGCCTTATTGCGGGTGCATCTACAGTGAAAAAGATCGTTATTGTGCTTCCCCGGATCGTCATAAAGGCTGAACGTGTTTGCAAACTTCATTTATCTGATTCTCGCCCTGTTGATTTACACAACGTATTATCCGCCGGAACAGCCCAATTTTCAGGGAATGGACGCTGCCTTTCTGGCGTTGTTTCTTGTGGTCGTTTTTGCCGTCTTCGCGCGAAACCAGTTTCGCGGTATTGAAAAACGAATCGGCCGGGAGAATTTTATCCAGGTGGACAATCGGTTCAGTTCCGCCCTGACCCGGCATTCGATTCTGGCACTCGTTTTTTTCTCGATCAGCATCTATGGCCTGAATCTGACGACGTTTACCTCCCGGATTCCGTTGATATCGCATTTTCCGACAATCGAAGCATTGATCTGTCTCGGTCTTTTTCTGCTGTACATGGTCATCGTCTGGAGTTGCGCCTGGGTTCCCTATGACAAGCTTTACCGAAACCAAATTTCGCTTCGCGTTTATGTGTCCTCGCAAATTTCCTTCTGTATTCCTGTGGTGCTGCCATGGGTGTTCATTTCCGGTACGTCCGATATCCTTCAGGCCCTTCCGTTCGAACTTCCCAAAAAACTGCTTGCAACATCCACGGGCCAGATGGTTTTTTTCCTCTTTTTCCTGGTGGCTGTAGCGTTTACCGGGCCGGCCATGATCCAAAAATTCTGGCGGTGCCAGCCGTTGGAACCGGGGCCGGTTCGGATGCGGATCGAAAATCTGTGTCGGCGTGCCGGTTTTTCGTTTGCCAATATCGTATATTGGCCGGTGCTGGGTGGCCGGATGATTACCGCCGGTGTGATGGGGCTGATCCGGCCGTTCCGGTATCTGCTGATTACCGAAGCCTTGCTGGCGTATCTCAGTCCCGATGAAGTGGATGCGGTCGTGACGCATGAAATCGGTCATGCCCGGAATAAACACCTGCAATTTTACCTGGCTTTCTTTACCGGGTACATGATCCTTTCCTATACCCTCTTCGATCTCATTCTGATTGCGATCCTCTACATTCCGCCGCTTTACCCGCTGATGGAACCCTTTCACGGCAGGCAGTCGACTGTCATGTCGGCAATTTTCAGTGGGGGAACGATTCTTTCGTTTTTAATCTATTTTCGTTATATTTTCGGCTATTTCATGCGAAATTTCGAAAGGCAGGCCGATGCCTTCGTATTCACTTTGTTCAACAGTTCCTGGCCGCTGATCACCACCATGGAGAAAATTGCGTTGACCAGCGGCCAGCCTCCGAACAAACCGAACTGGCACCATTTCAGCATTGCGGAACGGGTCGATTTTCTGCGGAAATGCGAAGCGGACCGCTCGTGGATCAGCCGGCATGACCGGAAAATCAAAAAAAGTATGGCGGTTTACCTGGCGGGCATTCTACTGGTCGGTGCGCTGGGATATTCTCTGAACTGGGGCGATACTGGTAAACGGTTGAATACCCACCTTTTTGAACAAGTCTTGCAGCGGGAGATCGAAAAAAATCCCCACAATCCGGCGGCGTACAATTTTCTGGGTGATATCCACGTGCAGCGCAAGAATTTTGGTATGGCGCAAGCGGTTTATGAAAAGGCGATTTCTTTGCAACCGGATAATTTTTCGGCGTTGAACAATCTGGCATGGATTTTGGCCACCAGCGAAGATGAGACATTCCGCAATCCCCAACGTGCCGTGATTCTGGCAGCCAGAGCGGCTGAATTGAAACCTACGGCTCAGATTCTGGACACGTTTGCGGAATCGCTCTATCGGAACAGCCGGATCGATGAGGCGGTTTATATCGGTGAAAAAGCGTTGCTTGCGGCAACCGGAGATCGAGGGTATTTTGAAAAACAGCTCGAAAAATTCCGCAAGGCTCAGGAAAACCGATGATGATCGAATCCGGCGATTTCGATGTTCCGAATGTTGAGAACATCCTTTGCCTGTTTTTCCAGAGTGGCGGAAGGCCATGCCAGCATCACCTGCGTTCCGCCGGTTCGCTGCAGTTGCGCTGCAATATCCGGATGGGCGGATAGATAAGACACCGCCATCTCAGACAGCGCATCGGCTCCGTCGATCACCTGAACCCGTCTGCCGATTTTCCGCTGAATGACGGCAGACAGCAGGGTATAGGGGGTGCCCGCCAGAATGAGCGTATCGATCTGGCGGGTTTTCAAGGGGATCGTATATCGTTTGACGATCATTGCCGTCACCGGTTTTTTGATCCATCCCTCATCGATCAGGGGCATCAGCAGCGGACAGGAAACGGAATGTATGCCGGCTTCCGGAATGCGTTCCCGTATTTTTTCCGGATAGCGTCCGCTGTCGATGACCGCCCGGCTTCCCATGATGCCGATACGCTGATAACGGGATCGCAGGACTGCCCGGTCCACCGTTGCCGAGAGGATATCCAGAACCGGAACCAGGGTGCTTTTCTCCAAAGCGACTTCGGCAATACAGGATATGGTATGCGAGGCAATCAGGATCATGCCGGCCCCGAGCCCGGCCAAGTGTACAACACCTTGAACGGCGCGCTCCATGATTCGGTCCGGATGCGAGGCGTCTGCCGGAAAAATGCAGAGGTTATCGCTGAAACACACGACATCCACATCGGGGATTTTCTCCCGAATCGATCGTGCAACGATCATGCTGTCTGATCCTGAACCGAGAATGCCTATCATCTTCCTTCCCTTTGTGTCGAAAATCCTGTTGACTCGTACCGGTCATAAAGTTTATGCATACAAAACGACATTTGAACCTGAAAATCGTTTATATCACTCCTTCACCCATCACTCAAGGATGACAGGACATGAATCTTGAAATTCCCGTTTTCCGACAGGGTGCAGACAGACGGGTCCGGGGGCTGGAAACGGCAGGCCACACGTTTCCACGTATCTGATTCAACCAGTGAAAGAGGAAGATAACTCATATGGAGGAGATGACCCTTATGGAATTGTCCCCATCCGGCAAATTGTTTGCGTTTATCGGTCGCCTCAAAAGCGCCATGCCGCAGTCCGGTATGAAAAAAACCAAATATGCCGTCGGGCTGCTGGTTGGACTCTATATCGCCTTTCAATTGTTTTTCGTTTACATCAAACCCAACGAGTTCGGTATCAAGGTGGTCCGGATTGGCATGGACCGTGGGGTGCATAAGGACATCTACCCCTCGGGGCTGAATTTTATCGTTCCGTTCGGGTTTCAGCAGATGTACGTTCTGCCCAAGGATATTCAGGTGCTGGAGCTGACCAACTATCCCCAGAACGCCTCCGGATCGGCCCGTCAGTTGAAGGCCGTTCACATTCAGACATCGGACGGTTTTTTTGTGGATGTGGATGTCTCCATTCTATATCGGATTGTCGATCCCTATAAGGTATTTACCCAGATCGGTCCCGGCACCCTGTTCGAAGACAACGGCATCATTCCCAAGGCTGAACCCATTTTAAAAGCGTGGCTGGGAGAGTTGACAACCGAGGAATTCTACAACAGCCCGCTTCGATCCAGAAAAGCCGATACGGCTAAAGACATGCTGAATCAGGAAATCAATCAAAAAGGGATTCAGATCGAACATGTGCTGGTGCGGTATTTCAATTACAGTTCCGAAATCCAGAAAAACATCGAAGAGAAAAAGCTCAAGGATCAGCTCGTTTTCAAGAATCAGGCCGAAGCCCGGGCCGCCACCGAAGAGGCCGGGCTCAAAAAAGTCGAGCAGGAAGGCCGGGTTCTCGTGGATGTGGAAATGGAAAAAGGCAAGGCTTATGTTACGTTGAAACTGGCCGAAAGAGACCTGTATGCCCGGAAAAAAAATGCCGAAGCCAATCTGCTGGTCAAAATGGCCGAAGCGGAGAAAATCCGCCTGAAGAACGACGCCATGAAGGGTGTGGGCGCGGAGCGGATGGTGGGGCTGAAAATGGCCGATGTGCTGAACGGCCTGGAAATGATCGTTCTGCCCAGCGATGGTGCCGCCGGCATCAATCCGCTCGATCTGAACAAAACGCTGCGGTTGTTCGACATCCCTCGGGGAGGTGCGGAATGAGAATCATTCGAATGGTCATCGTGATGAGTCTGGGAATCGTGTGGTTGGCCGGATGCATGCCGCATACGACCGGAGAAACCGAGGTCGGTGTCCGCACCGTAAAATTGGGGGTCTGGAAGCCGAAAGGTGTCGAAGACAAGGTCTATGCGCCGGGATCGACTTATTTTTTCCTGCCGTTTGTCAATGATTGGAATACCTATGACATCAAGCTCCAGAATCTGGAGATGACATTCAGCAAATCCAGCGGCGATCGAAAGACACGCGATGATCTGCTGTTTAAAACCATCGATGGCAATGATATCAGTCTGGATGTCATCGTGGCGTTCCGGATCGATCCGGAAAAAGCCTCTTATATCCTTCAGTTCGTGGCGCCGAACAATGCCATCCTGCGCGATAAAATCGTCCGGACCATTGCCCGCAGCAAACCACGGGATATTTTCGGAGAACTCAAGACCGAAGAATTCTATGTGGCCGAGCGCCGGGAACATCAGGCCCAGAAGGCCAAAGAGATTCTTCAGGCCATGCTGGGCCCCATGGGCATCATTGTGGAAAAAGTCCTGACCAAGGATTACCGGTTCAATCCGGAATATCAGAAAGCCATCGAAGACAAGAAAATTGCCGATCAGCGTGTCGAAAGGCATAAATCCGCTCAGCGGGCTACCACCGAAGAATACAAGCGCAAACTGGAAGATGCCCGTGGCGAAGTCAACAAAATGGTTGCGGATGCCGATGGTGAGTATCAGAAAGCCAAGATCGAAGCCGATGCCCATTATGAAAAACAGGAGCTGATGGCAGAAGCCATCAAAGCCGAAGGCATTGCGGAGGCCAAAGGTATTCAGGAAATGAACCATGCCATGGCCGGAGCCGGCGGAGCGGCTTTGGTCAAACTGCGCATCGCAGAATCCCTTCAGGGAAAACAGATCATGCTCCTGCCGATTTCCGAAGGCGGCATGAATTTAAAAACTACGGATATCAATCAGTTGATCAACACGCTGGGGATAAAGTCTCTGGCTCAGCCCAAAACGAACTGAATTGAAATCAGGGTTGATTATATGTTCTGAGTTGCCCAGCCGGGCCCATTGAATCCATTTTATCAGCGATCGGTATGACAATCCTATTCAACAAACGGTATTTAACGGCAATTTTGACGATCGTCAGCGGTGTGATCTTTCTGTCGCTCATCGCGGTTCGCATGGACTGGTTTCACTCGGCCGAATCGACAACCGGTTCACCGAAAAGAAAAATCTCGGGATCCGAAACCTGGATGGGGATTTTCCAGAACACATCGAAAATCGGGGTATCCCACCGGAAAATGTCCCCAACGGCAACCGGGGCCTCGTTTTCCGAAACAACGACCATGCGGTTGAACACCATGGGAACGGTTCAGGACATTCATCTGCAAACCCAAGGGGAACTGAATCCGGATCTGTCTCTGTCTTCGTTTCAGGCCCGGATCCAATCCGGAATGTTTCGGTTTATCGTGAACGGCCGGGTGCATGGCTCATCCCTTGTCGTGGATGCCAACGGCCGGTCCATGACTTTTGCACTGCAATCACCCATCTATCTGTCTGCCGTACTTTGGGATGCCGCAGCCGGGGCGGGCCTTTCCGAAAATCAGTCCTTAACTCTGGCCATGTTCGACCCCTTGAGCATGGCTCCGCAGCCGGTCCAGATTACGGCATTGGGCATGGACCGCATCGACATCATGGGTGTGTCGCATATGGCCCGCAAAATCGCTGTCGAGTTCATGGGTAGCCGTCAGACGGCATGGATCGATACGGATGGCCATGTGCTTCAGGAAGAAGGGATCATGGGGATCACGCTTCGGAAAATTTCGGCGGCGGAAGCTACGGATTCGGAGCTGACATCCGGAGAGGATATCACCCGGCTGGTTTCCATTCCCGCGGATCAGGCCATTGCCGATGTCGAGAAACGGAGCCGTCTGGTGCTTCGGATTACGGGAGTAACCGTCATCGATACGGAAAGACAGCATTTCGAAGGCGGCATTCTGACAATTTCCAAAGAAGAGATATCGGCGCTGTCGGACAATTATTTCACCGAACCCGCCGTATTTTTGCAGCCGACGGCTCTCATCCAGTCCGATCACCCCGATATCGTGAAGCAATTATGGGAAATCATCTCCGAAACGGATCCCCCACGGGGTCGGGTGCAGCGCATCTCTGGATGGGTTTTTCAGAATATTCAAAAACGCCCGGTCCTGTCGTTGTCCAATGCCCTGGAGACGCTGCAGCACCGCGTGGGAGACTGCAATGAACATGCGGTGCTGTTTGCGGCACTGGCCAGGGCCGCCGGGATTCCGACCCGGATCGACACCGGTCTGGTGCATCTGCGGGGCCGATTTTATTATCATGCCTGGAATTCGGTTTTTCTGGGAAAGTGGATCACGGTGGATTCACTCATGAACCAGATGCCGGCGGATATCACGCATATCACCCTCAGCCGCGGCAATCCGGAAAGCCAGCTCGAGATTCTGGGCGCTATCGGAAACATCGGGATTTCCATTGTGGAGCTGCAATGATCCGGCTTGTTCATCTGTACAAAAATTTTGGCGGCATGACGGCGGTCGGCGATGTCCATCTGCATGTGCAGCCTGGCGAAGTCTTCGGGTTCATCGGGCCCAATGGCGCCGGAAAGACCACCACTATCAAGATGATGGCCGGATTGCTGTCTCCCACGAAAGGATCGGTGTGGATCGACGGTGTGGATATGGCCAAAGATCCAGTACGGGCCAAGCTGAAAATCGGTCTGATTCCGGATCGGCCGTTTTTGTATGAAAAACTGACGGCCATGGAATTTTTGCGGTTTACGGCCGATCTCTTCCGTGTCACCCCGCAGACCTTTGCCGAAAAGTCGCTGGATCTGCTCAACCGTTTTTCACTGGCGGATCGGTCCGATGAACTGATCGAAGCCTATTCGCACGGCATGAAGCAGCGGCTTATCATGTGTGCAGCTTTGCTGCACGAACCCCGGCTGATCATTGTCGATGAACCCATGGTGGGTCTCGATCCCCGGGGGATCAAGATGGTTCGGGAGATGTTTCGGACACTGGCCGAAAACGGAACGACGGTTCTCATGTCCACGCACACGC
>CAYQKZ010000103.1:0-2498 GCA_964418135.1 uncultured Desulfobacterales bacterium | reverse complement strand
GCACTCGCCCGAAGTGCTGATCGTCGATGAGCCGATGGTGGGACTCGATCCTCGCAGCATGCGGCTTGTGAAGGAT
Organism: uncultured Desulfobacterales bacterium; assembly: GCA_964418135.1. GTDB lineage: Bacteria > Desulfobacterota > Desulfobacteria > Desulfobacterales > Desulfatirhabdiaceae > RAAP-1. The sequence goes on along the minus strand of CAYQKZ010000103.1, from coordinate 2,422 downwards.
CTCCTGCGGGCCAAAGTGAACGGCGGCATGACGGTTTTCATGTCCACGCACACGCTTCGGCTGGCCGAGGAGGTCTGTGATCGGATCGCCATCATTCATCGGGGAAAATTGATGGTCATTGGAACGCTTTCGGATCTGCAGCAGCATATTCAAGACGGCGATGCGGATCTGGAGCGGGTCTTTTTTGAAATAACCCAGGTATAACATGATTCAGCAAACTTTGCATCTGCTCAAACCCCGGTGGTGGACGATGACCCATGGGCATGGCGATCCCCGGCACATCCTCCGTACCGGGCTTCTGCTCCTCGTGGGGATAGGATTCTGGGCTGGCATATATTTAATTTCCCGAAAGCTTCTGGTTTATTTCCAGAAGTCCGAGGAAATCGGTGATATTCTGGCTTTCAAGCTGCTGTCCATCGTGCTGGTCACCTGTTTTTCACTGCTGGTTTTCAGCGCCATTTTAACGGCCCTGTCCAAACTCTATCTGAGCAAGGATCTCAACCTGGTTCATGCACTGCCGGTTCCGATCGAAACGCTGTTTCTGGCCCGGTGGATCGAAAGTACGGTGGACAGTGCCTGGATGGTGGTGGTCTTTACCCTGCCGGTGCTGGCGGCATACGGTACCGTGTATCGGCCCGGGTTGTTTTTCTATGCGGATATTCTGTTGACGCTGGTGCCGCTTTGTCTGACGGCCTCCGGCATCAGTGCGCTGATCGTTCTGGTGGTCGTTCTGGTGTTGCCGGCATCCCGGATTCAGAGTGTCGTGGTCTTTCTGGGTCTTTCCGTTTTCATCATGCTTTACCTGGCCTTTCGCCTGGCCAGGCCGGAGCGGCTGGTCGATCCGGAAACGTTCTCCACCGTTCTGGGATATATGGAACAGTTGAGGACCCCGTCGCCGCCATATCTTCCCAGCACCTGGGCGTTCGACAGCCTGAAGGCCGCACTCCACAATCAGTGGAAAACAGCCCTGTTTCATGCATCCATAGCCTGGAGCAGTGCTGTCTTTGTGATATTTTTGAACCTGTGGGCAGCCAAGGCCTCGTATTTCAAGGGATATTCCAAAACGCAGGAAGCATCGATCCGGCTGTTCCGCGGCCAGGGACTGTTTCTGGATCGAATCTTTTCCTTTCTGCCCGGACCGGTGCGGTCGTTTACGGTCAAAGAGATCAAAACATTCCTGCGGGATCAGACCCAGTGGTCCCAGATTTTTCTGGTAGGGGCGCTGATCGTCATTTACCTCTACAATTATTCGGTGCTGCCGCTTGAAAAATCCCCGATTCAGACCATCTACCTGCAAAATGTCCTCTCGTTTCTGAATATGGCCCTGGCCGGATTCGTGCTGGTGGCCATCGTCGCCCGCTTTGCATATCCGGCGGTCAGCATGGAAGGCGGCAGCTTCTGGATCGTCCGCTCCTCGCCCATTACCCTGCGTGCGTTTCTCTGGATCAAATTCTGGATATATCTGATGCCCCTGCTTGTTCTTTCCGAAACACTCATCATTGCCACCAATCTGCTGCTTCGTGTCACCCCGCTCATGATGGGGATTTCCGTGGTGACTATTTTCTGCCTGACGCCCGCGGTGATCGCCATGGGGATCGGTATGGGTGCGGCGTTTCCGGATTTTGCATCCGAAAATCCGGCGCAATCCGTCACGAGTTTCGGCGGTATGGTGTTCATGATGGCCGCGTCGGCTCTGATCGGTGCGGTGATCCTTCTCGAGGCGGGCCCTGTGTATCGTCTGTTCATGGCGGGTGTCCGGGGAAAGCCCATTTCTTTCTGGTTGGGGTGCTGGTCTGCCGCAGCCTTTGCCGGCGGTTTGGCACTGTGTGCGGCGGCCGTCTTTTTTTTCATGCGATTCGGTGAAACCCGACTGAAACAGGAGGATGTCGATGTCTCTCATGTTTGAACCCATCCGTCTCGAACAACAGGATGCCTATGCAGCGATGCTGGCCCGCTGTCCGCAGCTTTCATCCGATTACAGTTTCATCAACCTGTGGGCGTGGGCGGATGAATACGGCCTGACATGGGCCTGGGAAAACGATCTGGTCTGGATTCAGCAGACGGTTCCGGAGCCTGTTCACTGGGCGCCGATCGGAGACTGGCACGGCGCCGACTGGGCAAGGCTTTTTTCCACACATTTTTCCGAAGGCATCGTGGTCATGCGGGTTCCGGAGAAACTGACCGACATGTGGCGGGAAAGGGTAGGGCGGGTTGATTTGGAACCGCTTCGCGGGCACTGGGATTATCTCTATGCCGGATCGGATTTGATCGATCTGAAAGGTAACCGATATCACAAGAAAAAGAATCTGCTCAAGCAGTTTCTGGCCGGATGTTCCTGGCAATACACACCGCTTGGCCCGGAAATAACGGAAAAAGCCCTGGCCTTACAAACCGACTGGTGTACCTGGCGAGACTGTGAAGC
>CAYQKZ010000102.1:0-9761 GCA_964418135.1 uncultured Desulfobacterales bacterium | reverse complement strand
GCATCCTGCCCACAGGTGAGAATATCGTGATCGGTGATGGGATAGCTGTGAAGGGCATACTGGGCTACATAATTCTGAGAATTCACCACGTTCTTGATGCATTCGTAATTGGGATGTTTGGAGTTGACGACAAAAAACACATACGCGTCGCTGTCTGCCATTTTTCCGAACGTGGAGACCAGGGCCGCTTCGTTGGCGTTTCCGATATAGTATTTGCCGCCGTCCGCCCGGTATTCGCCGGCCTTGATTTCCGTCAACGTCATTTCGCTGGCATAAAGGTCTGCGCCGTGTTCTTTTTCGGAAAGCCCGAAAGCAAATATTTCGCCATCCTTCAGAAGGGCTGCGGTTTTTTGCTTGATGGCCTCATTGTTTCCCATCCAGATCGGGCCGAGTCCCAGGATGGTCACCTGCCAGGTATACCAGTACGGCAGGCCGTAAAATCCCAGGATCTCGCTGAAATCACAGTTCCGGGACGTGTCCCAGCGACAGTCTTTTCCGCCGTATGCCGTCGGGGTCAACAGAGATGAAAATATTTGGTTTTCTTTTAAAAAATCCAGAAAATCCCTATACCATACCCGTTCATGATCATCGTGTTTCAGCCGGGCCTTTCCTTTGTTTTCAAAAAATGAGATGGTCTTTAACATGATTTGACGGGAAGGTTCGTCCAGATGGGCAAACTTTTCCGATTTTGGATTCAACAGTTTCATGACAGTCATCCACCCTTTTATGGCGTTGGAATTATCTTCGAATCGTAATATTGTTCATGACGACCGGCGTTACCGGACGGTCCATGGAGGCGGTTTGAACCGAGCCGATTTTCCGGACCACGTCCATACCGCTGGTGACTTTTCCGAAAACCGAATGGCGGTTGTTCAGGTGTGGGGTCGGCCCCAGTGTGATGAAAAACTGACTTCCGTTGGTGCCGGGCCCGGAATTGGCCATGGAAAGGATGCCTTCGGCGTCATGAATCAGGGATGGATGGAATTCGTCATTGAAGCGGTATCCGGGCCCGCCGGTGCCGGTTCCCGATGGGCAGCCGCCTTGAATGACGAATCCTTTGATGACACGGTGAAACGAAAGTCCGTCGTAAAAATTGCCTTTCCGGTCGGTTTCCTGGCGGCCTTCGGCCAGATTGATAAAATTCCAGACGGTTTCCGGGCATTCGCCGGCATAGAGTTCGGCTTCGAAATTGCCCAGGGTGGTTTCAAATATGGCGACCGGGCGTAAGATGTCTTCTTTGTATGCATTTTTAGTGATGGGCATGAATGTCTCCTGAGTTGATTTAGTGTGCCATTGTTTTGAATAAAATATCATTGCATTTTTTTCCGACAAGGTGACTGTTTTTACATTCATCCATCCTGTTGGTCAATGAGAATGTGATCGTTCGGAAATGTAGCATTTGATGTCGATCAGAGGAGAGCCGTCTCTGGCATCGAGTTCTTCCACATCGATGGTGGTTCCCTGAATGGACAGAATTCGACAGAGGGTCAGGGCGATCGGGTTCGGTCGCAAGGGCGAATGGGTGGCAAAGACACCGGTCAGCGGATTGGCCGGATTTTTTCGGGGATGAACCTGAAGGGTGTTTCGCAGCTCCGGGGTGTCGTTTTCATGGAACCAGTACATCACATGAATGTGAGAGAACCCTTCGAGGCCCAACAAGGCATCTTGGTAGCGTTCTTCTACCTCGATCCAGGTTCGGTCATCTGTTTTTCGAACGATGCCGATGGGGACGATCTCATAGTTTCCTTCCATGCTGTATCCTCCGTGTATCCGTCTAATTGTAATCAATCCAGTTTCTCTATAGGGCGGTGTCTGTTTGGGTCAAAAAATAATTGAAATTCGAATGGAATTTGAGTTGAAATGTCCTTGTTGAATCTGTAACGTCAGTAACACTTCAGAACATATTTTTTCATTGAATAAGAGGATTCGCAGAAAAAAGCAACTTCGAAAGAACGCAGATGAAACGTCCAATCATTATCGCCATTCTGGCATTGTTCACAATGTCCTGTTCTACAGCTTTGTTCACACCGATCGGTGGAAATATTCATCGCGGCACCGGAACATTCATGTTTACCGATCAGCGGGGCAATCCGAACAAACCGATGACGGTATGGTATTATCAACCTGCCGGGAATCTGCCGGATATGCCGTTGCTGTTCGTCATGCATGGCGCCAGACGGGATGCCCAGCGATACCGGGATGAATGGATTCAATATGCCGATCGATATGGTTTTCTGCTGATCGTTCCGGAATTTTCCCACAAGTATTATCCCGGCAACAGGGAGTACACCGAAGGCAACATGTTCGACAAAAAAGGAAATCCCATCCCGGATAATGACAGAGGGTTTACGGTCATCGAGCATTTGTTTGATTTCGTCAAGGAGATGACCCGGAACCATAGCACATTGTATGTCATTTACGGCCATGCAGCCGGGGGCCGCTTCGTTCAGCGGATGATCCTGTTCAGGACGGATACCCGCATACGGATGGCTGTTGCCGCCAATCCTGGCATCTTCGTGCTGCCGCGTTATTCGGAAAATTATCCTTACGGCATCAGAAATTCCGGCATGATTCCAGATGACCTCAGAGCGGCGTTCAACAAAAATTTCGTGCTGCTGCTGGGGGACAAGGATATCTATGATGACGATTGGGTTCAATCCAATAAATCCGAAGCATTGGAACAGGGTGAAAATCGCTTCGAGCGGGGCATGAATTTCTACGAGTCTGCAAAAAATGAAGCCTCCAAACTGGGCATGACATTCAACTGGAAGCGGACAATCGTTTCCGGTGCAGTTCATGATGATGTACAGGTAACGGAAACTGCGGCGCGGATTTTCTTTTCTGACGGCAAGGAATGAAATCGCAAGCATGGCTTCTGTGTCTAAATTCCGAGCAGCACGGCATCAACTTCATGAAAGGAGATTGATAGTGAAAGCAAAAAAGTGTTTGGTGATCGGTTATTTTATAGTTGTTTCATTCATATTTTTATGGACTGCATCTCAACTTTGGGCCGCACCGGTCAATCTGGCCCCGGCCGGCCCTGTTACACCGGTAACCTTTGCCGGAAAATTCATCGATCCGCCCAGCAATCGACTGGTGCTGGATTTCAAAGGTGTCGAGGCAACACTATTACCTGCGTTTGTCACCCCTGTATCGGACATCGGCAAAGCCGCAGCCACCGCCCTCTATGTCCACGCTTATGAAACAGGAGATTACTTCCTGCTGACCGGGTACAAAAAATCTCTCGATGCGGAATTTATCTGTGATCTGTTCAATGCTGTATTTCCAATGTCCGCCCTGGAAGGTCTGTCGTTGGATGTTTACTACGGCTACACTTTAGACGATGGCACCTTAAGATACAGCGCCTATCGGATCGTTCTCGTTCGTAGCTTTAAAGACATTTCCTATGTTACCGACAATCCGCAGGAGCGCCAGAAACTCGATGTGTATTACCCGGAAGGCATTGCCCATCCAACCGTGCTGATGTTCGTCTCCGGCGGAGCCTGGAGACAGGGGGACAAGGAACTCTACGAGGAGCTTGCCCGGACTTTTTCCGGTTTTTACGGTTACACGACGGTTGTTGTCAACTACCGACTGTCGAATCCGGAGGACGGGGCTGCGGTGCATCCGGATCATGTCGAAGACGTGGCTTCGGCTTTTGCCTGGGTCAAACGTCAAATCCCTTCTTACGGTGGAGATCCGCTCAGCACATATATCTTCGGGCAGTCCGCCGGCGCCCATCTGGTATCGCTGCTGTGTACGGATGACCGCTATCTGAAAGCCCACGGGCTAGGCCTGTCGGATATCCGTGCGGCCGTTTCCATGAGTGGTGTATATAATCTGTATGATTTTACCAGATATCCCATGAACCCCCTGGGGTTGACCATGGAAGAAATTCTCATGTATAAGGCCATGCTGCTCGAAGCTTTCGGTGGGTGGGATCAACCGACGATGGATGCGGCTTCTCCCTGGCAGTTCATCAACAAGAATCAACCGCCGATGTTGGTTATTTCAACAGAGAACGATATGCCCGGTTTTGAGAAGGAAGCGGAGAATTTCTTTGGATTTGTTCAAGGTTCGGGATTGGGGGTTTGTCTGGAAAGATCAAAGATTTTGCTGAGTGACTATTCGGCCGCAACCTGGGCGGCTGCCACAGCCATGGCTGCTGCGGAACCGGTGGTTTCGAAATATGTGGGACATTATGCCGAAATGGTGGCGATCAACACGACAGAATACAATAGCCGACCCACCCGACTGGTCGTCGATTTCATTGCCGCGCATCAATGACGGCATCGAACGCGCCCGGACCCCGGATGCTTTGCAGAAAGCATCCGGATGCGGGGGGTGTTTTATAAGCGAAGCATACCGAAAATGACCGCTGCAATGACGATGCGATACCATCCAAAGATGCTGAAGGTATGTGTCCGGATGTAATTGAGCAGCCACTTGACGGTAATGAAGGAAACCAGTGCGGAAACGCTGAAACCCAGGAAAACCAGCCCCCAGTTTTCGGGAGTGTCTCCGGGCTGCATATGGCGCAGAGCCTGAAAAATTTTGAGCCCGCCGGCTGCCAGCATGGTCGGGATACCGACCAGAAAGGAAAACTCCGTAGCGATCGGACGGCTTAGACCCAGCATCAGCATCAGCAGGATGGTGGCCCCGGACCGCGACGTACCGGGAAATATCGCGGCCACCAACTGACCGATACCCACCAGTACGGCAACCGTCCAACTGACCGTGCCTTTCAATCTTTTTCCGTGAAGCCATTTTTCGATGAACAGAAATGCAATTCCGCCGATCAGCATGGCCCAGGCAATGGGCGGCAGCTCTTCCGGCAACTTGAAGCCCGCTTTGTTCAACATAAGCCCGCCGATTCCGGTGATCACAAATGCGGTAATAATCCTTGCAGCATAATCCCGGATGGATTTGCGCCGCCACTCATGAACGAATTGATGCAGGCGTTCGGGAAAAAGCGGCAGAACCGCAATGACTGCGCCGCTTTGAATGACGATATTGAAAAGGTCGCTCTGGCGGGGCAGCCAGTGTTCGGCAATGAGCAGATGAGCAGTCGATGAAATCGGCAGAAACTCTGTGATTCCTTCGATGATTCCAAGTATGATAACGGCGATCCATTCCGGCATGCACGCCTTAAACCCGATTATTGAGATTTTGTCAATAACGAAACGCGGAGGGTATGGATACTGAAACCCAGGTCTTCTGCCAGTTCCATCAATAGTTGAACGATTTCAGCGCCAAATGCTTCAGGCTTTTCCGCACAGAGAGTCAATGCCCCCAGAATCTGGCGGTCTGCGGAAATCGGAATGGCGATAATGGAAGAATATCCGCCCCGATTTGCATCGGCCTGCAACGACGCATACAGGGGATCGTCGAATATATCGCCGATAATGGCGATATGTTTATTTCGAATGGCTCGGATTGTCGGACTGGATGTTGTTTCCAGCAATGTTTTCGAAATGGAATCTCGGTTTTCATTCCGATATTCCGCGTAAGCCGCAGAACTCAATGCTGAATGAACATCCTTTCCGCCATAACAGATTTGTGCGATACGGTATTTTCCCGAATCGACAAAGAGATTACAACATTCCTGCAACAATCGTTTTTCATCCGTTTCACGAATCATTGTACGACGCGTGGCGGAAACGGCGGTCTGGGTGCGGTGAATATCCATCCATCGATCTTTTTCCTGTTGTTGAAACGTGATCATCTGATTGATTTCAGCAGCCAATGAATCAAATTCTTTTCCAGCACGAATATTCACCCGTGCCTGCATATCTCCCCGACTCACCTGGTGGATGGTGCTAAGAATGGATGACAATGGGGTGATCATGTATCGGGAGATCATCCACGGAATGAACAATCCAATCGGTGTGATGCAGGCGATTGATATCCAGATCAGGTTTTGAGCCAACAGAAGATTTTCATGACAGGATGAATTGAGACCGATGTTGTCGGCAAAACATTGCTGTATTTGTTCCATGGGAACGGCAGTTGCCCACATCAGCAAAAAAAGCAGTGATAGATGGAGACAAAATAACAGAGCGGATTGGAAACGGAGGGATTTCTTCAGGGAAGTATCGAAATGGTCGGATACAGCCCTTCGCGTTCGCCGTCCGGGTAAGGCTGAATGGTGTTGAAAGAAATGTTCTGGTTCTGCTGGGCGTGCCCCCGATTGTGTCTGCCGTCGAAATAGGCGCCGTTGGCTTCCAGGATATGTTCGATGCGGTGCTGAAAGCCTTCGACGAATTGTTCTCCGTCGCCTTCGAACAGCAGTTCCCCCATCACCAGCCCATCCTTTATTTTGGAAAATTCTTCAAGTGGGATGCTGTGATTTTCCAACTCATCTGAATTGCTGATAAAACCCCATACCAGATGATTGGCGGGGATGGAGATCGGTTCCGTCAGGTCGATGATGGTATGCGGCATCACAATGCAGCCTTCGCCGACAGCCAGTGGATATTCAGGCGTTCCTCTCAAAAAAGAATTGAACCCGACGAATACTTTCTTTCCGAGTCTGGCTTCGATGATTTTTGCCCCATGAGCCGTTACATCGTAGCCATCCAGATGAGAGTTGACGATATAACAGTTTTCCTGGGCATTGGCACCTTTGCCCAGAAAAGAATTTTGAATATAGGCGCGCTGCGCGACCAGTACGTTTTCGCTGATCCGCGTTTTTTTCTTGATGACGGCGAACCGATCCACGGAAGCCCCCGAAGGTATGGTGATCGGCAATTCAAGGTGAATTTCGTCGAACACACGTTTGAAATCCGCTTTTCTCTCCTGAATGAAGTCCATGATAATGCCGCGTGGGGGGCCATCTCCCAGCTTGAAATTGACATAGCTGTCCAACTTCTGACGGGAATATCGATAGAGGAAATTGAAAGTCTTGTCTTTTTTAATCCAGATGGTTCCCGGTTCGACATGAATATGGGCTATTTCCCCGACCTGAACATAAGAAAACCGACCGATCACGCAGTCATGCGCCGTTGTCAGATCAACGGTGCTGAACGTTCCCAGAAAGCACCCTTCGATTGGAGAGCCGTGAATATTGGCATAATGCATGGACAGTGTGTCGTTGATAAAAAAAGTTTCAAGGCTTTCCGGGTCATGGGAGTAATTGTGAACCAGGGTTTTGATTAGAAAACTGTCTCGAATATGAATACATTCATTTTCATAAACGGGTATTTTGTGATTTCCAAAAGAAAAAACATCGTCTTTTCGCTTGAGTTCATCCCCCCGAATATCACTTTTATAGAGTACTGAATGATCCACCCGGCATTTGCCCAGAAAATAACTGCCCGCCAGATTGGAATGACTGAAATGAAAATTCAGAGGATGATGTGGTGTGATACCGTAAAACGCATAGAATTTGGCCAGTTGCCCCAGGGGAAGCGCATTCTGAATATAGGGGGTCAGATCGAAATGGAGCTCTCTGAGGTTGATGTTGATTCGTTGAGCGATTCGTGCAATGAGGTTTTCAATCTGTTTCATTTCCGTTACCTTTTGATGTGAACCGGAGATTATATACTGCATTCTTTCATGACGTGAAAAACGGCGGCAAATACATCGGTAAGCCGGAGAATGCCGACAATATCGCTGTCTTTTGTTACCAGCAGCGACTGATGCTGTCCGAGTACCAGTTGATGAATCGCTTCGTCCAGCATGGCGTCTTCCGAGACATATTCGCCTTCCGTGGGGGTGTACATGAAATCCTTGACCTTCTTTTCTCCGGCTTTATGGCAGATGTCTTTCAACGGGCTTTCCCAGAGATGATATTGCGTCAGCATGGTTTTCATGAATTTCCTGCTGAATCCATAACGGGCAAGACCGTTACTGCCCTGCATCTCGGCATATTTGGGTTCGAGCGCTCGAAGGACATCGATCTGACTGAGCTTTCCGACGACCTTATCTTCTTTGTTGAGGATAAGGATCGCTCGGTGTTGATACCGGCTGTGGTCAAAGGCTATCTGTGCTTTTTCAAGCGTCATGACCGCATCGAACAGAGATGCATCCTCGTCGACGGTTGCGTATTCGCTCAACGGGATCATCAAATCTTTAACCTGGAATGTTTTCACGATTTACCTCCCTGTCAGGACACACAGTGACCGTTTCTTATACAAAAATCCAAATTCTCTTAAATGGGGAGAACGTAGTAGATGTACTGATCACTGAACACTGTATTATCACGGTAATGAATATACCATCCAGAAGTATGAATCAAACCGGAGTTATCCTCATCAACAGAGCTATATCATACGAAAACGATGAGGTATAGATATTTTTATCGATCAGGAAAGTTTTATGTCCGCTGGCAATTTCGGTACTTTTCCTTGATAAGTCCATGCCGGTATAGTATTGATCATCCAAATTCATGTAATGAAAATGATAAACCCATATAGGAGGTTTGGTATGAAAAAAGCAGGGCAAATCGTTAGGCTGTTGCTGTTGTCCGTCGTTCTGGCGGTTATGTCTTCATCGGTTGTTCTGGCGGATGTTTATTGGGAATCGGAACAGGAAACCAAGGGGATGCCGGGACGTCCGGATGAAACCCGGATCATCAAGACGTATCTATCGGAGAATGCATTCCGAACCGAACGGGAAGGCCAGATTACCATCATGAATTTCGATACCAGGATCATGTATCATCTCAATCCGCAAGCCAAGACCTATCAGCAGATCAATATGGCGGAAATCGGAAAACCACCGGAGATGAAAGGTGAGAAAGGACAGATGCAGCAGCAGATGATGAAAAACATGATGGGCAACATTCAGGTGACACCCACCGAAGAAACCCGTAAGATTGCCGGTTACGATTGCAAGAAATACCAGGTTTCCGGCATGATGATGAACAGCGATTACTGGTTGTCGAAAGATGTCAAGGGATATGACGAAGTCAAGGAAATCGGAAAGAGAATATCCGTGATTTTTGACGAAAATCCCATGATCAAGCAGATGAACATTCCGGGAATGATCGGTCAACTAGATGGCTTTCCGGTGCAGATGGTGATGAACATCATGCAGGGAACTTCGACCACGACGTTGAAAAAAATCGAGAAAAAATCTTTGGAAAAATCTCTCTTTTCCATCCCCGAAGGATATACCCTGACGCAGGCCAAGATGCCCATGATGTTGAATCCGAAAGAAAAAAAAGCGGAATAAAGGATAGGTTTCATGCCGTTTGTCAGCCATCCCGGATTACCCGGCAAGGTGTATATTCCGGTTTTCAATACTGAAAAATTTCGGAAACATCCCTGTCGAGACTGTTTTTCGTGTCAGCGGTGCGGGGAAGATCGTTGCCAGGTCTGCCGGGGGGTGTCGGAAAAGGAAGATAACCGCTCAATAGAAGGAGAATGTTGTGGACACGAGTGAAATGTATGATCTGATTATTGTCGGCGGTGGGCCGGGAGGGTTTTCTGCCGGGATTTATGCCATGCGGGCGGCATTGAAAACCGTCCTGATCGAAAAAGGTGCACCCGGCGGCCAGATGACTTTGTCCGGAGAAGTCGAGAATTATCCGGGAATCGAGCGGATCAGCGGTCCCGAACTTTCCATGCAGTTTCAGCAGCATGCACAGGCGTATGGGCTTGAAACGATCTCTTCGGAAGTCAAGGAAGTCGAACCTGGCATGGAATACCATATGGTGCATCTGGATGACGGCACTGTCCTGAAAGCATATGCCGTAATTATCGGCACCGGCGGCAGCGCCCACAAACTGAACATCCCCGGAGAAGCCGAATACTATG
>CAYQKZ010000101.1:0-9775 GCA_964418135.1 uncultured Desulfobacterales bacterium | reverse complement strand
GGTTCCTGCGGATATTCGTGTCCACGGTGGCGTGGCACGCATGAGTGACCCGGATGTCATTTACAAGATCATGGAGGCCGTAACGATTCCCGTCATGGCCAAGTGCCGGATCGGTCATTTTGTCGAAGCTCAGGTACTGGAGGCCATCGGCGTGGATTATATCGACGAATCGGAGGTCTTGACACCTGCCGATCAGTATCATCATGTCGATAAGCATGCCTTTAAAATCCCTTTTGTCTGCGGTTGCCGCAATCTTGGTGAAGCTTTGCGGCGGATCGGAGAGGGTGCTGCCATGATTCGCACCAAGGGAGAAGCCGGAACCGGTGATGTGGTCGAGGCTGTCTATCACGCCCGTACCGTGTTCAGTGAAATCCGACGTCTGGTTGCCATGGGCGATGAGGAACTCATGGCCTTTGCCAAAGAAATCGGTGCGCCGTATGAATTGCTCAAGGAAACCAAAGAACTGGGACACCTTCCGGTCGTCAATTTTGCGGCCGGCGGGATTGCCACCCCGGCGGATGCGGCGCTGATGATGCAACTGGGTGTGGACGGCGTATTTGTTGGTTCCGGCATTTTCAAGTCCGGAAATCCCGAAAGCCGAGCCAAGGCCATTGTCGAGGCTACGACGCATTTCCGTGATCCGAAGATCATTGCCGAAGTCAGCCGCAATCTCGGAGAGCCCATGGTTGGCCGCTCTATCAGTTCCATTCCGGAAAGCGAGCATCTGGCAGTCAGAGGCTGGTAAGACCATTTTTTGCGTTCCCCTTTTTCTGAGGGGGGCGGAAGCTATCAGTTTTGGGGATGAATGCCGGGTGCATTCATGATGATTCATTATGAAGATTGGTGTTCTGGCTTTACAGGGTGATTTTGCAGAACATATTCACATTCTGGAAAAAATGGGGGTATCAGCCGTTGAAGTCCGCTTGCCGGATGAGATGGGGAACATCGACGGTCTGATTATCCCCGGTGGCGAATCGACGACAATCGGCAAGCTGGCTGTTCGTTTTAACCTGATAGAGCCGATACGCCGACTGGCTTCCACCCGGCCGATTTGGGGAACCTGTGCCGGGGCCATTTTTTTGGCAGGAGATTCCCGGCATCCTCAGCCGTTGCTGGGTTTGATGGATATTTGCGTTCGGAGAAATGCATTCGGCCGGCAGGCGGAAAGCTTCGAGACCGATCTCGATGTGCCGGAAATCATAACGCCTGAAAACAGCCGTTATTTCCATGCGGTGTTTATCCGGGCGCCGCTTATTGAAAGTGTGGGGCCGGATGTCCAGGTGCTGGCCCGACTTTCGGATGGGCGCATCGTTGCGGCCCGACAACACAATCTGCTGGCAACTTCATTTCATCCTGAACTGACTGGTGATGATCGATTCCATCGTTATTTTATGTCATTGGCACTCAAATAAAGCGATATTCTTACAGGCCTGAATCGAAATCGAGTGTTTGGCCTTTCCGTATCTCCAATTCCTCCGCAACTGCCAATGGCTCGTCCATTCCTTTGACATGCACCAGGAGGCGGTATGTCCCCTCCGGAACGATATAAGGCGTCCATCATGTGGATTTGTTTCCGGATATCTTTTGCTTCCCCTCCGTTTTGGACGTTCAGAGAATTCATTTCGCTGCGTTAGCGATTGGAGATATACTACAGTTTTTCTTTTCCCCGATGCCTTTCGAAATAAATTACCCAAACGTCAATATTCGCTATCCGATAACGGTGTTTGTGTTGCAGAAGTAAAAGAGAGAGGAAAGATTATGCTTGGAGAATCATCTTATGAAGCAATAAAAAACAGACTCTTTTGCGACTGGATATGGGTGCCGTTTTTTCTGTTGATCGCTGTTTTTCTTCCACCGCATCCGTCTGCAGATTCGGCAGTCGGAGCCGATGACACATACGCTATTGACGTTGCTGATGTTCGAAATCTTCTTGATTCCTCGGAAATAAATTGGCTGAACAGCCATCCCGTGTTGAGAGTTGCCGGTCCCAGAGCCTTTCCCCCTTTTCATTTTTATGACGTCGATGGGCATGTCAAAGGAATGGCTTGTGATTACCTCGATCTGATCGCCGCCCGGATCGGTCTGAAGATCGATGAACAGCGCGGTCTGCCCTGGCCGGAAGTATTAACGAAGGCCATGGACAAAGAGATCGATGTAATCAACAGTGCTGCGCAAAGCCCTGAACGGGAAGCGTACCTGCTCTTTTCCGTTCCCATCCTTTCATTTCCCATCGTTATCATCACGCGAAAAAATGCGCCGTTTATCGGTGGAATCGATGATTTACGCGGAATGAAACTGGCTTTTGTAAAGGAAAGTGTCGTTTTTGATTGGTTAAGACGTGATCGAATTGCTGTAGAGCCACATTTTGTCGGTACACCATTGGAAGCATTAACAGCCGTTTCTCTTGGAACGGCCGATGCGCATATCGAAAATCTGGCGGCGGCCGGCTACTTGATAGAAAAAAACGGTCTGATCAATTTGAAAATTGCAGCGCCGACCCCTTATCAGAATTATACCTTGCATGTAGCGGTTCGCAAAGATTGGCCGGAGCTTGTCTCCATTATCAACAAGACTATCCATGCCTTGAGTCCGGAACAGCATACGTCGATTCGCAACAAATGGCTTACCGTTCGATATGAGTTTGGAATTCGCATGGAGGATATCTGGAAATGGGTGATCATGATTGCCATTCCTGTACTGATAGCCATCATGGGGATCACTTTATGGAATAGCCGGCTTCAGAAAGAGATCGTAGAGCGCCAGCGGGCGGAAGAATCGCTTCGGAACAGCGAGGAGCGGCTTCGCATGATTGCTGAGAACACAGGTTCCTTGATTGCGGTTCTGGATAAAACAGGCCGTTATGAATTTGCAAATCCCGCACATTGGAAATTGGGATGGGACCCTGGAGAACTGATCGGTACATCTGGTTTCCATTTGATTCATCCCGATGATCGGGATCGGCTATCATCGATCTTTCAAACTGGAATCACGGAAGAATTGTCCACATTCACGGTGGAGTATCGGATTGTAGATAAGGAGGGGATGGTTTATTCCATTGAAGGCAAATTCGATTCTATCCGGAGCAGTGAGGGGATGATCGAGAAAATCGTTTTTGTCGGGGATGATATCACCGAGCGAAAACAGTTTCAGGAATCCTTGACACGGGAGCGGGAAGTGCTTGCCATGGTCATCAATGGGATGCGGGCAGGAACCTGGGAATGGTATATCCAGAGCGGAAAAACCGTGTTCAATGAGCGCTGGGCCGAGATTGTCGGATACACACTCGAAGAACTCCAACCCGTCAGCATTCAAACATGGATAGATCTATGCCATCCGGAAGATTTGAAACTTTCCGATGGGTTGTTGAAAGCCCATTTTTCAGGAGAATTGCCATATTACGAATGTGAATGTCGGATGCGGCATAAAACAGGATATTGGGCTTGGATACTGGTTCGAGGCAAAGTCGTAAAAATGACTGAAACGGGACAGCCCATGTTAATGGTGGGGACCCACGTGGATATTACTCGGCGTAAGCAGGCAGAAGCCGAGCAGGCGGCCATCGATACTCAGAATCGGCAACTTCAGAAAGCTGAAAGTCTGAGCCGTATGGCCGGAGCTATTGCCCACCATTTCAACAACCAGCTTCATGTCGTACTGGGAAACATCGAACTGGCAATGGAAGATCAGTTTCAAGGAAAGGCGATTGATAAACTCCTGCTTCATGCCCTTCAGTCTGCTCGAAAAGCATCGGATGTAAGTGCGCTGATGCTGACCTATCTCGGACAGACTTCCGGCAAACCAGAGGTAATAGACCTTTCTGAAACCTGCCGTCTGAATTTCCCCATGCTGAAGGCTGCCATTCCAATGCATGTGTCTTTGGATTCCGATCTTCCGGCATCGGGCCCTGTGATCTTTGCCAATCCAAGTCATATTCAGCAGATATTGACTCATTTGATTACCAATGCCTGGGAGTCTATGACCGACGGGAGAGCAGAGATTCACCTGACGGTTGAAACATATTTTCCAGAGGCGATTCCCAGGATGCATCGCTTTCCGATTGACTGGAAGCCTGCGGACAGCCTCTATGCCTGCGTATCTGTCACTGATACAGGCTCTGGGATTGCAGAGAAGGATATCGAAACGCTTTTCGATCCATTTTTCACGACCAAGTTCACTGGCCGGGGGCTTGGATTGTCGGTCATAATCGGGATTGTTCGGGCGTATAATGGGGCGATTACGGTTCAGAGCGAACCCGGACAGGGAAGTGTTTTTCAAATATTTTTACCGGTATCCGACCAGATTGTTTCGACCCATGTCGATTATAATCATGAAGCCCATCCCTTAGATGTTGATGGCACTGTATTGCTGGTCGAAGATGACGAAATGGTTTGTGAGATAGTTGCGGAGATGTTCTCACATATGGGAATACGAGTGATTCAGGCCGGGGATGGCATCGATGCATTGGCGATGTTCCGGCAGCATTCTGATGAAATTCGTTGTGTACTGACCGATATGACGATGCCCCGCATGGGTGGATGGGAACTGATATCCGCTCTGAAATCGATGCGAGCGGATATACCGATTATACTGGCCAGCGGTTATGATGAAGCGCTGGTGCTGGACGGCAGACATCCGGATCAGCCCCAGGCGTTTCTGCACAAACCCTATTCCATGAACGAGCTGAAGCAGGTGCTGTTGAGAGTGCTTTAATGACCATGGAGAAGAATATGGCTATTGATTTAAAATCAGGCTCTTGTTGGATTCCGGGGTCTTGTTCCTTCAAATTTAGCATAATATACTGGAATTAATAAATATTAACCAAATGCCCTGTTTTGTGGTTACCAAATATGGAATAGTTTCTGATTGATTGCGTTGATTTCACTCGATCTTCCAGTATTCGAGCAAGTTCTGGAAAGGCTCGGATGAAATAGCGCCCGGGGCTGTGAATGGAGAATTGTAGACGATCAACAGACAGTAGACAAGAGCCACAAAAGCTCCGAACATACCTATCATGAAGGCATGGTGCCTGAAACAGGGAATATCGAAGAAACAAAGAAATATCAGATAGAGAATCGTTCCACCGATAAGTGTGATCCACATCGGTGGGGTAATATTGGGCCTTCCCCCCATCATTCGATTGTGGCGAAGGCCTCTGTATTCATTTACAATTCTTAGACTTTCCTGTTGCAGAATCATTTCTCTGTTGTTATGGGGAAAAAAGGAAAGGATATCTGCATTGATATCCGTGATGAGTCTATGAGCGGATTCGTCCTGAAACCCGTTGGACTGTTTCGGCCATTCGTCGTTGATGACGCGTTGCACATACTTTCTGATCATTGTATGCACTTGAGAACGGAATGGTTCAGGGTATGCACTTATGGTTCGGTAAACATTATGCAGACAATTGGCTTCTTTATGTACTCCTTCTTCTACCATGTTGTAATTCTGCCATGTTGCGACAGCCACAAACGCCAGGATAAATGCAAATATCACACCAATGGCACTGGCAAATATCTGCCCATAATCCGTCACCTCATCGAGGAGTAAGGATTTACAGAATTTTTTTACGAGATACAGGCAGGAAGAAGAAATGGTGACAAAAAAAAGAACAAAAAAAACGGCAGCGGAAAACGGAGAAAAATGAGATAAAAATTCATTCATGCCTGACAATACATCCTTTATTTCAGATGAATACAGTCCTTAGCTGATTTCTATCAATGAGTATACCATCATGAAGCGACCAAACGTTCACCGTCAACAGTGTTTTTTCATAATTTATTGTTGTTCGACGGCATCACTGGGTGGATTTGCAATACAGCCCGATTCTTTCTCGGAATGGGATTCTCTACTTTCTGGTCAAAGACGTGGGATATGTTACGCATTGACAGCTTTGGCAGATAACGTTCCAGAATGATGAACGTTTATAATGAACATTCGTTGATCTATCAAAGAGACGATGGTGCTGTACCGTTTTGTTGACAACGGCTGAAGCAGACTTCAAACAATAAGCAGTTCCAATGCGGGGTGCAGTTTTTTCAGGTTGGGTAGAGATTTTTCCTGCCAGGGAATTTTTTTGCTGCCGATTACGCTAAGCATGGTATGACCTTCATTGCGTACGAGGATAGCAAATTTGGCCAGTACGTTGATGCCGGAACTATTCAGAAACCTCAACCCTGTCAGGTCCAGACGAAGTTGATCCCGTTTTTGCGCAAGAATGTTTTCCAGCATTTCCCGGATCGGGGTATAAAGTGGACCATTCAACCGAAAACTGCCTTCAAGCGTAATGGTACTTCGTGTTTCATCATACCAGACGCGGTAATCGGGTGTATTGATTTCGATCATTGTCAATCCTTTCGTTGTACAGGTAACCAGGCTTGTGTTTCAATCGCTACAATGGCATCGACCTGTTCGCGGAACGCCCAGCCGAAACGAATGCCATAATCGCTCATCATGGTTAAATAGCCGAGACCGGAGATGTCGTTTTCCGGATTCAGCGCATTCTTCTCGATACGTTCGAGAAGCATTCGCTGTGGATCGCCTTCCAATATCCCGGAAATGACCGTCTCCAGGTAATGGCATGCGGATGACGTTGCGGAATTGAAGGCCCACAAAAGCAAATCGGAACCGGTCAGCATCGCCCGCAATTCCAATGTGCCGCCGATGCCGAACTTGACGGCATTTTCAAGCAACTCGTTGACGACATAATTCACACTGAAAGTCAGCTCATTGCGCCCAACTATCCCGTTGTCGGGTTCTACCGGAAAGAACGAGGAAAAATAAGCGGCCACAGTATTGGCCGTAATGTCGCAATGTGCCCATTGGAAAGGGAGCAAGGACTGATTCCCAAAAAATGTCTTGAAATGATGCATGCTGTTTTCGGGAATGTGATAATGGCCCAATGTTTTCATAGGTTGTTTCATCCTAATGAATTCGCTTGACAACGAGCAAGGTAATATCGTCAAAGACATCGTGATGACCAATGAACTGGGTCAGATCCGACACGATGCCTTCCTGAATATGCGCTGCATCGAGGGACAGCCGATTTTTCAGGCTGTTGCAGAGTCGTTCGATTCCAAACTGATCGCCGTCCTTGTTTTCGGCTTCGGTGATACCGTCGGTGATCAGCAACAACACGTCCTGCGGAGCGAAGTCAATTTGTTGTGTGGCCACGAAGGAGCTGATATCCGGCACCAAACCGATAGGCAATCCCAAATCGATGGTATTGAATCGCTCGACTCGACCATCGCTTCGTCCGACAATCAGCTCTTCATGTTGGCCGGACAGAGTCAGTACATTGTCTTGAAAATCCAGGAAGCAGAGGGATAAACTCCGATCCGTATCAATTCGCTGGATGTTTTGATACAACACATCATTGAGCAGAATCAGAAATCGCACCGGATCATATGTTTCCGACTCAAGCAAAGATCGTGCGATGCTCTGAACCATGAGCATCAGTACCCCGCTTTCCAGCCCATGACCGGTGACATCGCCCATGCCGATTTTAATCAAATTGCGATGCCGCAACACATCATAATAATCACCGCCGACTTCATCGGCAGGACGCATGAAGCCGGAGATATCGAGTTGCGGATCGATGGCATCCAGCTCGGCCTGCTTGGGCAGCACCATCATCTGCAAACGACGGGCGACATCGAGTTCGGCACCCATCCGCAGGTTGTCCGCCTTCAATCGTTTGTTCAGCAACTGAACCTCCGCGTTTGCCTGCTCCAATTCACTGGTTCGTTTCCGCACCAAATTTTCAAGATTGGCGGTGTAAAGTTGAATTTCGTCAGCCATTCCGTTAAATACTGCAGCCAATTGACCCACTTCATCATTGCCGCGAACGTCGACACGTACCTCATAGTCCTTGTTTTGCAGACGTCGGGCGGCATTGGCCAGATCGCTCAATCCTTGAGTCATGCGCTTCGAGAGCAGAAGTGTACTCAATATTGCAGCAAACAGGCTGACAACCCCAACCAACCCGTAGCTGTGCAGGATGCCGCGCAGGGTATTTTTGATTTCGGATTGAGCAGCTGTCAGCGATTCGTAGATTTCCTTTTCCGGAACCACAAAACCCAGTGTCCAGAATTCGTCTCGAATATGGGCTCCCGGCGAAAGGCTGTTATCCCACATCTGAACAGACGGCAGACGCAACAGGGTCAGAATATAAGCATCTTGCTGTCCCTGAGCATTGTTCAGCAGCAGTTGCTTGCTGTGTACCTGATCGTCCTGCGGCAGTTGTAGATCCCTGACGTTTGTCTGTGAACTCTGGCTGAGTTCGCGTTTTTGCATATTTACGCCCGATGTGCTGGTACTCATCTTCAGGCCAAGAACGGACTCTCCGGACTCATTGATGGCCATGACGTTGCCGTCCGACTGCGTGATGAAGGCAAAACCGCTATTGGCCAGCTTGACGTCACGAACCAGGCCGACGATATCTTCCAGCGAAAAATCCATGGCTGCCGCACCGGCAAACGATACCTGCTTGTCCGTATCCCATTTCCAGACCGGATGAAAAACACTGACAATGATGCCGCCGCCTGCGGCATCCAAATAGGGAGGGGTGGTGGTCGTGGTACGGCGCAAATCGTTGGGTGTCTGTGTGGTTGACATCTGCTGCCAGCAGTCCACGATACCAGGGAAAAAATTGTCCCAGAAGTTTGCCGATGTGCTTCCGGGATAATTCTTGTCGAATTCGGAGGCCATATCGCGAAAGTGACTCAGTCGTAAAAAGGATTGCTGATGCGGACCGACGATATACATGTAAAGTTTACTGGCGCCGTTGTCGGTCATGGCCGGCAATACCAGGTCCAGCACTGCTGTATCCTGAACCGATGCCAGCACATCCGGCCGGACGCTTCCGTCACTTTCCAATAGTGGCTTCAAGATGGTGATGACGGAGCGAGCCGGAGGCTCATTCTGTGCCCAGATGATCTCTTCTGCGCGCACTTTGGTAATCAACGTACTCCGGAATGCAGTGGTTTGGGCAAGCGTGGTTCCCAGCATTCGTGCATCTTTCGGGTTGTCCACCAGCACCTGCAACGCATCCGCCAGCACCTGCGTTTCTGAAAAGGCCTGGTCCAGAATCAGGCGTGTTCGTTCGGCAACGGTTCGTATGTAATTGGAGAGGTATTCATGGCTGGCTGCTGTCAGACCCTGTTGAATTTTGACAGAAGCATCCTGCCCGAGTCGATTGAAATTACGTACGGCGAATATCCCGCTCAATATCAGCGCCAGTAAGACGCCGCCTGCAGCCACGAGAAAAAACTTGACCCGAAAACTGTTTCTGCGTTCCACATATTGTTCTTTGGCGACGGATTCGTTCATGGCTCTTCCTGTGTCAGTTTTCATCAGCCGGGCTTACAACCTGATGCCGCCCAGATCGGCCACCCGCCAAAACCTTTCTCATGCGTCACCGAGCGCACATGCGCTGCAAAGCCATCGCTCAGCCGTTGGCAATAGGCTTCATCTTTTCCGGCATTCCTGGCAAGCTGGTCGATCGCATAAGTTTCCCAGCTCCGGATGACATCGGCAAAGTCGGAGCCGTTGGTGTTGCAACTGGTGAGCATAAGCGGCTCAACCTGAATATCCATAAGACCGGCTTCTATCATGTAGCACCGCATTTTGGGCCCGAATTCCAGGTCCATGCTCAAGGCGCCATATAGTCCGGATGCTTCCTGGTAGGTCCATGCGATTGATTCGCTGTTGGGATAACCGAAACAGCGGGAATATGTTTCATTGGTCAAATACACTCTCCCGCCGGGACAGCAGATGC
>CAYQKZ010000100.1:1814-9934 GCA_964418135.1 uncultured Desulfobacterales bacterium | reverse complement strand
GATGATCGCATCGAGAACATTCTCGACGATCGATCGAATCCGCTGCTCACTTTGCACCAGATTCTCTTCGATGGCTTTCCGGCGTCTATCGTTCTTGTAAGACTGAACGATACCGGCACAGGTTGCCAGGAAAGGTTGCAGAAAATCCACCACCCCCTGATCGAACCCCCCCGGCCGATTGGCGATCCCGATCATGCCGACAAATTCGTCGGCGGCATGGAACGGCAGCCCCAGGAAACAACGCAGCTCGGGATGTCCTTCCGGCAGCCCGCCCCTTCGCGGATCATTGCCGGGGTCGTTTGAAATAACCGGTTTCTCCGTTGTCAGAACGGCGCCGAACAGCGTTTTCAGATTGTGGAACTCCAGACCTTCTTGCGCATATTTATCATAATATGCGCGCGTGGCATCGTTCCAGGCGATATTGGTGACGGCAAACGTTTTCAGGTAGGGCTGATTGTCCGGATCCTTGCGGATCTCCGAAATGAACCCGAATTCGCACTGGGTTATTTCCAGCAGTTCATTCAGAAATTCTTCGAAAAGCTCACGCGGGTTGGGGTCGATGAAATATCGGTTCTGAGCGGCGGTCAGGGTTTGTAAGAGATGATTGCTTTTACTCAGCCCCAGGGTCAACCGCTCGGCAGTCTGCAAGGCTTTGAAGCGGTTGGTGATCAGAGAGCGCACGAGCCCGAACAACAAAAAACTGATCAGAACGCAGTTACCGAATGTCAGCCAGACATTCATATAGGCATTTTCAAAAATCAGTCCGGCAGGCTGGGAAAATCTGAGAGTCCAGGGGCAACCGTTGAAATTGACCGATACGGTTTCGACAATCTGCGGCACGGCTACACGGTTATCCTGTCCCGGTTGACTGTCGTAGAGAATATGCTCCGAAGACATCTGCGTACCATCATAAACCTGAAGGTGAATCCGCAATTTATCCGGCAAATCCCATACCCCCAGAACACCCTGCATCAGATCGGTCATCCGATAGGGGCTGTAAACCCAGCCGAACATGGCATTGCGCCGTTCTGCAACCGTATCGGTCGGCATGTCGTTGCGGTAAACGGGAACGTACATCAACGTGCCTGCCTGAATGTCCTTATCCGTCTCCTGTACCAGGCGGACTTTTCCCGTCAATGCCGCCTCGTTCAGGTCTCGTGCCCGTTCCATGGCGGCCCGGCGAACGGGTTCGGAGTACATGTCGTACCCGAATGCCCGCAGATTCCGCCCCAGAAAAGGTTCAAGATAGATAATCGCCGAATAGGTTTCCCGGTCACCTTCGGGCCACACACGATAATACTGAAAGCCCAGATTGCGAAACTCTTGAACATGTTGATCCAGGCCATCGGGTGGAATCGAAAGTGCAAAACCGACTCCCTGGATGCCGGGATAATGCTGATCCAGGCCAAGATGCTGAATAAAAATCCGCCACCGCTTCACATCGACCCGATCCGACGCATCGAAAAATGCCGCTCCGGTGTGGAGGATGAATTCATGGTCTCTGAGCCGATGATCGATCTCTTTTTGAATTTCGTTGGTTGCAAAAAGAAATTCCCGTCGCTCCAAAGAAGCCACATGGGATTTCACATAAAAGGTAGCCATCAGGGTCAGGGTCAGGGAAAACAGCAGCAGTATCCAGGCCGGCCAAACTCTCGGGTGGCCATCTTCCCGGGTGTAGGTGGATAACATCTCATAACTCTGGATCACAAAACCTCCTTGGCACACACAAACCAAAGGGATGGACATATATCCCCATGCAGAAAAACCGTTCAATAAAATACCCGGTTCACATATAATATCTTTGAGAAATAACGACAATTGTTTTATTCCTTACTCAATGAATTTTCTGAAAGTCCATAGAAATAATTTGTTGCCGCTGAAAACCATAAATGATATTTTACAAATATCCAATAAATGAAGACAATTCCGAATATTCAGAATTTTCCAACGATGTATCGCTTTCTGAATACAGACCAACGAAACAAAGGCCAAGGATCGATCCCGGAAAATGATCAGAATTCTCTGTATAGACGACCAGCAGGTTATTCTCGATGTCTTGACCCGTCTGTTGACCAAATGGGGCTTCCAGGTCATGGCGGCTGCAGATGGTGAAATCGGATGGAACATAATTCAGAAAGAGCGGCCCGACATCGTCCTTACCGATTGGCTGATGCCGGGCCTGGAAGGTCTGGAACTCTGCCGCCGCATTCGATCCTCCGATTTTTCCCGCTATATTTACGTGATTCTGCTGACCGCCAAAGATGACAAGAAAGACCTCGTACTCGGCATGGAAGCCGGTGCCGACGACTTCATCACCAAACCGTTCGATGCCGGGGAACTGAAAGTACGGTTGCAGGCCGCCGCCCGGATGATCAACCTTCAAAAACAACTGATTCATGTCAACAGCGAACTGGATGAGAAAAACAGGCAGTTGAACGAGATGTATGACTCCATCAAAATGGATCTGGAAGCAGCGGCCGGCATTCAAAAAACCCTGCTGCCAGACAGGAATGTTTCCCTCCAGGGTTTCGACTTCGACTGGCTCTTTCTTCCCTCCACGTTTATCGCCGGGGATATTTTCAATATTTTCCAGATCGATACACATCAGATGAATTTCTATCTGATAGACGTCAGTGGTCATGGAATACCGGCCGCACTGCTGTCCACGACCTTGAGCCGGGTCCTCTCTCCCCATGTTTCCATGCAATTTTATGGATCGCTGCCACCGATACGGCACGCCGCTTTCGAACGCAGAAAAAATCCTATGATTTCAATGAGTTCTCCGGCAGATGTTGCCGTGGCATTGAACAAGCGGTTCATGGGTTGCGACGAGTACATGCAGTATTTTACCATGGTATACGGGTCTTTCGATTTTCAGAACGATACCGTCAAGCTGACCCAGGCAGGTCATCCACACCCGATTTATCAGTTACCGGACGGTACGATTCAGACGATCGAGGGCGGCGGTTTTCCCATCGGCCTGATTCCGAATGCCGAATATTCGGATGTCTCGTTCCATTTCGAACCCGGCGCCCGGTTATTCCTGTATTCCGACGGCATTACCGAATGTCGCAACGAAAACGACACCATGTTCGACACCACCGCACTTCAAGACGCCATTCGCGCGGGTCACAGACTGCCGCTGAAAGAACTGATGCAGCAGATCCGACAACAGATTACCAGGTTCCGTGGAAGTGATTCTTTTGAAGATGACATTTCGCTGCTTGCCATCGAGCGATCGAAAGAGAACGGATGAAGTCGGTAGAGGGGAGGCCGGGAGGGGGAGTGAACGGGTACTCATTTTCATGACTGGGGGGTAAAACCATTCATGATCGTTTATCTTGAAAGTTATATCAGTCGGGAGGTTATAAATGATGTCCATCACATATCAGCAGGACGGCATTTTTACGATAGTTTCCATGGCGGGCCGATTCGATGCCATCGGTACCCGTGAATTCAAAAAAACCATTTCTCAACTGCTGGAAACGGGAAAAAACCGGATTGTTCTTGACATGTCCCATGTCAATTTTGTCGACAGCTCCGGCATGGGCGCATTGATCGGCACACTTCGTGGGATCACCAAAGAGGGAGGCGACATGCGCATTTTCGGCCTGACCCCGGAAGTGCATACCATTTTCGAACTCACGCGTCTGCATCGTATTTTCGATATTTATGAAACCATCGACGCCGCCATGGCAGCCGTATAGACATATGAAAACGAAATCAATCGAATTACCGGCCGATCTCGAATCCCTGAGTGCCGCTGCCCGATTCGCCGACGAGATCATTCCGGAGATACTTGGAAAGTCCCCGCCGGCACACCTCGGATACAACATATCGCTGGCGGTCAGTGAGGCATTGACCAATGCGATCCGACATTGCCGAACCGGCAAACAGGTCATTCTCGAATTTTCATGGGATGCGCAGCAGGTTGTCATCACCGTGGCGGATCAGTGTTCGGATTTCAATCTTGAAAACATCGCGGCCCCCGATTTCGAGCATGCCGCCGAAGGGGGGTACGGAATTTACATTATCCGGAGTTTGATGGACGAAGTCTGCATCGAAAACATCCCCGGCGGCAAACACCTCAGGATGGTCAAGCGGTTGAACGAAGGAAAGGAATGATCATGGCAGGCATCCGCCCTGCATTCTTGTTTCTTCTGTGTCTGCTGCCGGTTGCGTGTTCCAGCATTCCGCCGTCGATCCCCCTGCCGGTGGAGGGCTTGAAAGCTTCAATCGATCTGAAAGATCCGGACATTGCACCGATTGCGGTATTGAAAGCGTTCGAAGACGGCCTGAACCGGGATTACCTGTTAGGGCCTGGCGATGTGGTGGATATCATGGCGCCGGCTTTGCCGGAAATCGCCGGAGACCAGACGATCAGCCCGGACGGAAACATGACGGTTTATCTGGCCGGAGAAATGAAGGTCATCGGAAAAACCCGTTCCGAAGCCGAAACCATGATCAAGGAATCGCTTCG
This sequence comes from uncultured Desulfobacterales bacterium, assembly GCA_964418135.1. Taxonomy (GTDB): domain Bacteria; phylum Desulfobacterota; class Desulfobacteria; order Desulfobacterales; family Desulfatirhabdiaceae; genus RAAP-1. The sequence goes on along the minus strand of CAYQKZ010000100.1, from coordinate 5,454 downwards.
CCGCTATTTCGATATCCCGGCATTGACACTGCGCATCAAAACGTTCGAGAACAATCAGGTGTTTGTCCTCGGACGGGTGACATCGCCCGGTCCGATCAAATTCCGCGGCCGGCCGAATCTTCTCGAGGCCATTTCCCGGGCCGGCGCCTTTTCGGGCAGCGGGCAGGTCCGTCCGCCCTACCAATGCGCCATTATCCGGGGGAAGGATCAGATGCTCTGGGTCTCTCTGGAAGAAATGCTGCACGGTGGCTCCCACGGCCGCAACCTGGATCTGGCTGGTGACGATGTCATCTACATTCCCGATGTCGATGAGGGCAATGTCTCTATCCTCGGAGAAGTCGGCAAACCAGGCGCATACGATATCGCCGGCGTCAAGACGATTCTCGATGTCGTGGCCAAAGCCGGCGGGCCCACCGAAAACGCGGTGATCGACAATGTCCTGCTGATTCGCAGCCGGGGCAAAGAACCCAGTCAGCCGATCCGGATCAATCTGGACGTCATGATCAAAAAAGCCGACTTTTCCGGCAACATCATGCTGACCAAAAACGACATCATCTATGTGCCCCGCAACGGACTATCCAATTACAACTATTACTTGCGGATGATCAACCCGTTCACCCAGTTTTTCGTAACCGGCTACGCCCTTGGAAAATGACATGACCAGCCGGCCGGCCCCGCCACCGAAGCGCACGTTCAGAAAACCGTTCAATCCGATCGGCGCTATCATCGAATATCTCCATATCCTGATTGCCATCACGGTGATCGGTACCATGCTGACCGTTCCCGTCGTGATTCTCAAGAAAAAGCCGAAATATGGTGCGGAAGGACTCATCAACATCAATCCGTATCTGCCCAAAATTCTATATGGAACCGAAGACAGCAGTTTTATCCGATCCTTCGAAGACTGGATGCGAACCCAGGTAAAGATCATTACGAGTTTTTCCGTGATGGAATGGGCCATCGCCGACTACGAATCGCAGGGTTTCAAATGGATGTCACCCGGTGAATCCATGATATCGGCCATCAATCGCCTCACTGGTCGTATCAAAGTGTCGCAGATCCGCGATACGCAGCTCATCACCATCACCATGGAGGGAATGAGCAGCCATGGCCTGGCCGACATGATCAACAGCGTCATCAAGGGATATATCAAATCCAGCGACGCCTACACCCAGAATCAGAACACCTACAAACTCGATGTGCTGGGCAAGGAACGCCTGAAAGTTCAACAGGAACTGGATGACGGCTACCAGCAACTGGAAGAAATTTCCCGAAAATCCGGAACAGCCATCACCGAAGAGAAAAATCTCTACATCTATTTCGAAACCCTGGCCGACCTCAGAAAAGTTTTCAATAAGCTGGTATCCGACCGCATCGTAGCGGAGAGCCGCATGAAGGCGCTCGAAGCCAAAGCGGAGATATTGAAGCGGACACAGTTCTCAGGACTGGTTGCCGAACGCACAGAAGCCGGACACGGCGGTCTGATCGATCAGATCAGCAGCCGCATTCAGGAAATCCGGGAAAAAATGGTGGGTCTGGCCGAAGACAACCCGACGATGGCCTTGCTCAAACGCCGTCAGAAGGAAATGGAAGAGCAGGCAACTCGCTTGCAGGAAGATAAACAGAAAAACCAGGAGCAGATCGTCCGGAGCAAGTTGCTGGATGAAAACCAACTGGCGATTGAAAACACCCGGGTCGAGTATCAAACCGCCAAGGACGCCGAAAAAAACATCAAGGTCCAAATCGACATCGCCCAGAGGGAAATCCTGGATTACAATACCGCTACACTGAGGGTTCAAACCCGGCGCCAGGAAAATCAGCGATTGATGGAAACGCTGACCCGAATCAACGCCCGAAGCGATCAAATCCAGATGGAATTCGCTTCTCCCGGCCGCATCGAAGTCACGGCCTGGGCACAGAAACCGGAAGGTCCGAACGTCGATCCACGCGGCAAACTGGTTCCGGTCTGTTTCGTCGTATCCCTGATGGCCGGTGTTGGCGTGGTCCTCGGACGCGACCTGCTCGACAGCCGCATCAAACGCCCCCAGGATATGGAGAAACTGCTCGGTTTTCCGCTGACCGGATTTTTGCTTCGGGGCAGTGAGGAAAATATTCCGCACGAAGATCTGTACAGTCTGCATCATCGCCGTCCCAGCGCCTTCATTACACAGCAGTTGGCCGAGATCGTCATCAAGATCGACCGGGAGCGGCAGGAACACGGATCCAAAGTTTTCGTATTCACCGGGTTGGGCGACGGATGCGGGGTGACCATGCTGGCCATGAATATCCTGTCCATGAGTTCGGCCCCCAGAGACCGCCGTCTGTATATCGACCTGAACAACCGCATCCCCGCCGGCAGCCACGAACCGTTGAAATCCATCATGGAAACCGCCTTCGGCGGCCAGCCCTTTCAAGGTTTTCACGATAGTTCTTCCGACGAATTTCCCTTTGTCTTCTACCCCAGCGCCACGCAGGAACATCAGGGCCGCGCCCATTCCACCGAAGACTTGAAAATTCTTCTGGATGAGTTGAAAACATCTTTCGACATTATCGTAATCGATCTGCCCCCGCTGCTGCTGTCAGCCGATACCCAGGCCATTGCCGGCATCGCCGATGTAGCCGTGCTGGCGGTGCTGGCCCGGCATTCGCTCTGGGGTGAACTGATGCGCTCCATCACCATTCTCGACAACAGCGGTGTCAAGGTCATCTCGGTCATCCTGAATCGGGTCGGGTTTATCCGGGGCGGTTATCTCCGAAAAAACCTTCAGGCGTTCTACACGCTGGGACGGGAGAAAAAAAAGCGATTGTTCGGAATGGGAATCGGGAAAAAGAAGCGAGTATCCGCAATGGGAATAGAGAAAATCAAACACATCTTCAAGAAAGGTTGATATCCGGATGGACAAGATCATTCTCCTGTTCCTGCTGTTCACCATGTACCTGCTGACCAAAAAAGAGCCAAAAGAGCTGTTTGTCACGTTCTTTCTGCCGATTCTTACCGTCATGCCCGTCTATTACGATACCAAGATCATTCCCGGCATTCCCGAAATGAGTTTCTGGAGTGCCGTTTTGCTTCCCATCGCTTTTGCCTGGATCATGAACGACCACGCCGAAGGATATCGATTCTCGGTGGCGGACATTCTGGTTCTGGCGCATCTGGTCATCGTGTTCGCCGGCCAATGGCACAACAGCACCTACAAGGAAGCCCAGAAAGTTCTTTACAACGATCTGACCATCCGACTGCTTCCCTTCATCATGATCCGGGCCTGGTTCATGGATCCGGAAAGCCGGATCAAGATGTTCCGGGTCATGATCCTGGCCGGCGCCGTAGTGGCCGTCTTTCAGACGATCGAATTACGTCTGTGGATCAACGTCTTCGATGAGCCGATCCGTAAGTTCTGGCCCAAATCGGTAGCATGGTCGGGCGGGATGAAGCGCGGGGGATGGAAACGGGCTTCCGGTCCGTTCGGGCATCCGATCTGCGCGGGCTATTACTATACCATGTTCGTTCCGCTGGCCGTCTGGCTCTGGAAGAACGACTATTTCAAAACCCGCAAATACGGATTCCGAATCACACTGCTCTGTATCATCGGCGGCATCACGTCCATTTCACGGGCCCCGATCATCGGCATTTTCCTGGGGC
>CAYQKZ010000100.1:0-1804 GCA_964418135.1 uncultured Desulfobacterales bacterium | reverse complement strand
CTGATCTGGTACGGCTGGTCGAAGTACAAGGGCCTGGCCACCATGCTGCTGTCATGCATAGGGATCATGGCCGGAATTTTCATCATCCCCAAGGCGATTGCCTACATCAATGTGGATCGGGCCACCGCTGTCACCGAAGATCAGCGAAACGCCGCCTATCGTAACGAATTGATGGACAATTACAAGGAAGTGATCGAGGAAAAACCGCTGCTGGGCTGGGGGCGATTCACGGTTCCGGTCGTCAAGGGGCAGGATTCGGTGGACAACGAATACCTGTGGATGGTGCTGGTGTCCGGCAAGGCTGCGCTCTATGCCTATCTGGCCGGCATCTGCTGGGTTCTGGCGCGGGTGTTCTTTTTTGCCATCCGTGGGGACCCGACCCGCAAGGAAGTGCAACTGGCCTGGTGTATGATCGCCAGCATCCTGACCGCACTCTTTACTCAGGCAACCGTTTATTCCGGCACACAGACCGTGCAGTTTTTTTACATCATACTCGGCATCAGTGAGGGGATTGCGCAGTACGGCCCCTGGGAGACCACACATGCCTCATATCCCCGAAATTTAGGAGAAGGCGATTATGGATATCACTTTTCTCGTACCATTTAAAGGCATCGCCGGCGGATTGCGGGTCGTTACCTGCTACGGCAACGCCCTCATCCGGCGGGGTCATCGCGTAACGATCGTTTACCCCAAACGCAATCTGGCTTTCCGGCAAAGTTTACGCCGGAACCTTCGCCGGTTTATTTTCCGGGAAAAGGATCACCTCGATGCATTCCGCGGAACCCTGCTGGAAGTACCGGAAATGACACCGGCATATGTGCCGGAAAGCGACTGCATCATTGCCACCGCTTTCCAGACCGCCCGAATTGCGGCGGAAATACCGGAACACTGCGGACGGAAGTTCTACCTGATCCAGGGATATGAAAAAGTCTTTGCCAAAGATGGAGACGATGTGGATGCCACCTTTCGGCTTCCTTTCAAAAAAATCGTGATCTCCAGTTGGTTGAAAACTCTGGTGGAAGCGATTTCCGGGGAAACAGACATTCCGGTCATTCCCAATGGCCGGGATTTTTTCCTTTCCACCTTTGACGGCGAAGGATTGACCCGTCACTGGGATGTGGGACTTCTGTATTCATCGGTGCCGCTCAAACGAACGGATGTGGCCCTGGATGCCCTCAGTCTCCTGAAAAAACGGCATCCGGGCATCCAATTCATCATGTTCGGTTCCGATCACCCGGATTTGGTAAAATATCCGAACTTTCCTTTCCATGAAGTCCGGTTTCAGCGTGCGCCTTCTCAGGAATATATCCGCCGCTCCTATCTCGACACGAAGGTGTGGATGACGGCTTCGAGTACCGAGGGGTTCTGCCTGCCCGCACTCGAGGCGATTTCTCTGGGCTGTCCGATCGTCTCTTCCGACAACCAGGGGATTCGAGACATCATCACCGATGGCGTGGAAGGCTATATCGTGGATGTGGGAAATCCGCAGGCACTGGCCGACCGGATTTCACAAATTTTGACCGACCCGTTGCTGCGGGCACGCATGAGCGTTGACGCCCTGCGTCGGGCAGATGAATTTTCCTGGGAACGTTCAGCGGATATGCTGGAAAGTATCTTGAAATAAGAAAGGCGGAGGGCGGAAGGCGGAGGGCAGGTAAGGCAACGCTGACCCCTCATTCGTAATTCGTAATTCATAATTTTTATTTCTTAATTGCCTATGAAAAATCTATTTCTTTCGATAGCATGCGGGTTGGTTTCACTGCCGTTTCGGTTGATGCGGCCTTTTGGCTATTACTGGGGGCGT
>CAYQKZ010000099.1:0-10080 GCA_964418135.1 uncultured Desulfobacterales bacterium | reverse complement strand
CCGCTGGAACTCGGCAATTACAGCCTTGAAGGCGGCTCTCCTTTAGCCTCCATCATCAACTGGCAGTTCGACGGCGCCTCCCTGACTTTCGGTCTGGAAGACGTTACCGGAATTGCCGGCCAGTCCTTCAAACTCTGTTACGGTGTCGGGTTTGAAGGCGACTGGGGAAACAGCTATTCCATGACCAATGCTTCGGATGTCAGTGACGTTCACATGTTCGGTTTCATCTCCGATCTGTTCAACGATGACGTTACGAAAGCCACCCTGAATTACGCTCATGCATGGGATGTCACCGATGGATTCACGGGTCTAACCGTCATGCCGTTCATTGTTTCCGTGGACAGCAAAAACCAATACAATTTCATACCGAACAGCGGGGGTTATATCAGCCGCATGCAGCCTTCCACCAATATCGGAGACTGGGATGCTTTATCACTTCTTCTGCAAACAAACCTTGCCAATAAATTTGCCAACATCGATCTGTTTTTTACACCATCCTGGAGCCATACCAGTCCGTCCCGGATATCCAGCAATCCGTATTATCAGTTGATGGGTCAGGGATTGCTCAGTTCAAACGGTGATCTGCAATCCCGCGACGGTTACAGCATCTATACCGGTGCACTCTTTCCCATGCCGCTGGATGCCAGGCTGGGTTTCGAATACAACTGGGGATCCAAGTACTGGTTCAATTTCACCGGCGCCGAAGATTCGCTGGTCGGCAGCAAGCTGGCCGCCAGAGGGCAGGTTTATGAAGGATATTATATCCAGCCCATTTACAAAAACAATTTTTTCCTGAAACTCGGCGGCCAATATTACGATTATGATTATACGGGCAGCGGCAACCCGCTTGGAGCGCCTGTCAGTATCACCGATGCTACGGCCTTCGATTCACTCAATGCCATTCTGGATAAAGTATGGCTGGTATATCTATCCGCAACCATTCGCTTTTAGTCTCAATTCATCTCATTTCAATTTTTCAAGGAGAAAATACAAATGAAACGTACGATGTTGATCCTGATTTCACTGGCACTAGTATTCTTATTTGCAGGAAGCCTTCTGGCAACGGAAAAAGGCAACAGCCGGAAAGGCAAATACACTTTTCGAAAAGGCTGTCGCGATTGTCATGTGGAAGGCGGAAAAGCTCAGGAAATGAGCCCGGCCAACAAAACGCAGGCCCAGTGGGATACCGTTTTTGCCAAGGATAAATTCAAGGAATTTCCCTGCAAGGCCGAATGGGAAAAACTGACAGCAGAAGATATCGCCGATATTTATGCCTATATGTACGAGCATGCTTTCGACTCACCGTCTCCAGCAAAATGCAAATAGGGTAATTTTCAGATCGTGAATTTTTTATTTACATGGTAGACAGGATAAACAGGATAAGAAAAAATTCCTTCCATTCCCTACCTTATCCTGTCTATCCATGCACAATTCCTCCAAAATTTCCAAGGAGATGATTCATGACACCCCCCATCGATACACCGCTTTCGCGACGCAGTTTTCTCAAATGGTCCGGCGCTGCCGGCGCTGCTGCCGCAGTGGGCGGCAAGACGCCGGTATTGTATGCATTGACGCCTGATGAAACAAAGAAGTCTTCAGCGAAATCCGAATCCCGATATTCGGTATGCGGCATGTGCCTGAATGCCTGCGGGCTCGTGGCCAGAGTGGAAGACGGCGTGGTCACCAAACTCGATCCGAATCAAAAATTCCTGAAGTCCAGAGGAATGCTCTGTGCCCGAGGCAATGCCGGTATTCAGCAAATGTATGATCCCGATCGCCTCAAGTACCCGCTGCTTCGGAAAGGAGAGCGGGGTGAAGGCAAATGGGAACGAATTTCCTGGGATCAAGCGCTCGACCATGCCGCAGCCAGGATGATGGAAATTGCGGAAAAATATACCCGGTGCGGCATGATGTTCACACCGGGATCGGATTCCCAGTCCCTTTTCGTTCACTGGTTTGCGGAAGTGTTCGGATCCTACAATGTCACCACACATGAATCCTCCTGTCTGCTGAGCCGAAACCGGGCTTACCTGGACACGTTCGGTGAAGTGCCGTTCGCCGATATCCTTCATACTAAATATATTATCATTGTCGGCGCCAATCCGTTCGAAGCCCTCATCACACCGGACAGTATCGATTTGATGACCGCCAAGAAAAACGGCTGTAAAATCGTGGTTCTCGATCCCCGATTTACCAAGACCGCCGGCCTGGCCCATGAGTGGTATCCCATCCGTCCGGGAACGGACATGGCGTTCTTTCTGGCGCTCAGCCATGTCATCACTTCAGAAAAACGCTACAATGAAGCTTATGCTGAGGAAAAACTCTCCGGTATTGAACAGTTGACCGAGCATGTTCAGCAATATACGCCGGAATGGGCCGAAAAAGAATGCGAAATTCCGGCAGCCGATATCCGCCGCATTGCCAGAGAACTGGCGGCCGCCGCACCAACCGCCCTGGTCTATCCCGGCCGCCGCACTTCGGATTACGTCAATTCCACCCAGATGCGGCGATCCATGGCCATCGTCAATGCGCTTCTGGGAAACTGGGATGCACCGGGTGGCCTGCTGGCAGCCAGACAGGTTGGCCTGTCCGGTCCGGAACTTCCCGAGGCCCCTTTTTATGATAACAATCCGGAAAATCGACTGGATAAAGGTATGGCAACAATGATGTTCGAGGAAGAAGGTGCCTTCAAACATATGCGGGATGCCATCATCGATCAAAAACCTTATCCAGTCAAAGGATGGTTCGTCTATCGGTACAATCCCCTTCAGTCTGCTGCCAACCGAAGGAAAACCATCGAAATGATGAAACAACTCGATTTCATCGTTACCGTGGATATTGCCATGAGTGATACGGCCTGGATGTCGGATTTGATTCTTCCCGCACCCAGCGTGCTAGAACGACAGGACCCGGCCAGCGGTCTTCAAGGATCCGCGGCTTGCGCCTGTGTTGTGGCCCGGGACCCGGTGGTTCCGGCACTTTTTGAATCCAGGCCGGTTTTTGAAATCCTCAAAGGGCTGGCCGGCCGAATGAAGCTGGGTGAATATTTCGACTTTACCATGGAAGAATACCGCAAACAGCAGTTCAAACTGCTCCCCAATGCCGAACGTGCCATCCAGGACGACGGTGTTTACTATAATCCAAGTAAGCTTTACGGGATTTATGAAGGAAAAATCTACAAAACCCTGTCCAAAAAAATTGAACTATACAACGAGCGGTATGCACAGATGGGAGTCGATCCTCTCCCGGTTTATCAACCGCCCACTCCCAATCCCGTCAACCAGTTCCGTCTGGTGGTGGGACGAAATGCCTATTTCACTCATTGCACGACCCAGAACAATGCCTTGCTCAATCAGCTCATGCCGGACAATTCTCTGTGGATGCATCCAGCGGCCGCCAAAAAATTGAATCTGAAAGATGGGGATCGTGTGGAAGTCTCCAGCAAAGCCGGAAAAGGAGAGCTGAACGTCAGCCTGAACAACGGCATTCGGGAAGATACGGTTTATATGGCCAGCGGCTTCGGTGTGCTTTCAAAAGGACTGACACGGATATATGGCAAGGGGGCCTGTATTGCGGAACTGATCGAAGATTATGCCGATGCAATATCCGGCAACATGGCCATGCATGAAACCTTTATCCAGGTGGCCAGAAAGGGAACGGTATGAAGAAGCAACTGGCAATGGTTATTGATTCATCGCTGTGTATCGACTGCAAGGCATGCACCCTGGCCTGCAAAATCGAAAACAACGTGCCCGACGGACATTGGCGGAACTGGGTCAAACGAAGCGAACCGGATTTCAGTCAACCCGACTGGATGACACATCACGCACCGCTTCATTTCCAACCCGGCGGGTGCATGCACTGCGAAGTCCCCACCTGTGTTCAGGCCTGCCCGACCGGGGCCACATTTAAAGATACCAAAGATGGCGCAATCAAGGTCGATCCCAAGCTCTGCATCGGTTGCGGCAGTTGTATTCCGGCCTGTCCGTATGGCGCCAGATACCGACATCCCACCCGGAATATCGTGGATAAATGCGATTTCTGTGAAAAACGACGGGAACGCGGAGAGTTGCCGGCGTGTGTGATCACCTGCCCAACCAAAGCCAGGGTGTTTGGAGATATCAACGATCCTAACAGCGATGCGGCCCAATTGTTGAAGAAAAACCAGAGTGTCCGTGTCATCAACAATGAATCGGACACCAAACCCAACATGTATTATCTGTCTGCAACCGCACCTTTGAATTGGCCGGTCAAAGCCAGAATGCCGGATGCCATTCAGCTCTGGAAAATGGTCGGCCCCCTGATCTGGGGTGTGGTGGGCCTCAATGCACTGGGCGTTCTGATCATGCTGGGAAAACAAATTCTAATGAACGACAAAGACCCCGATATGGATCACTCTCATGAGGAGACGAGGCAATCATGACACAGACGCTTATCCATCGACATACCCGACTGTCGATTTTCATGCATTGGTTCAATGCCGGCTGCTGGATTTTTTTATTGTTGACCGGCCTGGGTCTGATTCGAAACGACGATCTGCAACCGTTTCCATTCTGGCCGACACTGTTGCGATCTGTCTTCGGCGGAGGCGGCAACTTGCTTCTGGCACATGAACTGATCGGTATCACCTGGGCCGGCGGTTTTTTATTATATGCTATCTTTCGCTTAAAGCCCGATGTCATTCCCTTTATCCGCGACATCTTCACAGTGGATATCCGCCGGGACTTCCTGTGGTTGATCAGCAAGGGAATCCAGATGACCATGGGATATAATATGTTAAAGACAGTCGCTGAAAAATTCGGATTCAGCCCGAAAATTCCGGATCAGGGGTTCTACAACATCGGTCAGAAAATCTTTGCTGTTCCGGCTATATTCGGCGGCGTGGTGATCGCAGCTTCCGGTATTGTCATGATTCTTTCCCAAACCGGGCATGCGGATACGGAACTGGTACAATGGGCCATTCTGATTCATTTCGTTACGGTCGGACTGGTTTTTTCCGGGTTGCTGATTCATATTTTCATGGCATCGATTGCCGCCGGAGAAAAACCGGCTTTTATCTCCATGTTTACCGGAACGGTTCCCGAAGACTATGCACGGCATCACCATAAACTCTGGCTCGATGAAATCAAAAAAAGTTAAAGGATGTTTCCACTATGCATAAACCGGCTTTCGGGATCAATTCTTTATTGTTTTGTTTCTTATCCCTGATCCCGTTGCTGGAAACCGCAGCAGCCGATGACGGACAGAACCAGCAGCCGGCATGGCTTCAGCAAGCTCGTGAAGAAGCAAGACAGGATGGATACACTCTGATTTCCATCCATGAGCTCAAAGCCCTTTACGATTCCAACAAAGAATTTATCACCCTCGATGTTCGCCCTGAATATGAATTTCGTGACGGACATCTTCCCCGCTCCAAAAACCTCGAGTTCGATCTGGGGGACAAGCTCGAACTGAAGCCTGATAAACAAATCGCCCTTACCGGTCTGCTGGGATCGGACAAAAACCAGACAATCGTATTCTACTGTCGCAGTTTCGCCTGACTTCGAAGTGCCATTGCAGCCCGGTGGGCTGTCAAACTGGGGTATCAGAATGTCAATCGACTTCCGGATGGATATTTCGGTTGGAAATCAATTTTTCCGGAAAAATTTCAATCACTTGATTCTGTTAAAAAATTGGGGATAGGCGATCAGTTTCCTCCCTGTCGGCTGACCACGCTGTTTGAAGAAACCGACAATGCCTATTTAAAAATTTCAGGCGCGCAGAAAAACTTCAGTATTGAAGACATCGGTTACACATATCTGTTTATCGTGATATACAATGAAAAATGTCTGGCCTGTGTGGATGAAGTTAAGTCCTTCAACAAATTATATCAGATGTTCAATGAAAACGAATATCTCCATAACAAAGTGAAAGTGATGGCAATCGGCTCGGGAAGTAAAAAAAGAGGGGTCGTTGCCTTCAAAAAAGAACACGCTGTTTCCTATCCGCTTTTCGCAGATGAAAACAAAAGTATCTTTTCATGCCTTGGCAGCCCTGTTCTTCCTTCATCCTATCTGGTTCACATTCAACCGGGTGGAAAAAAGCAGATTCTTTTCGTTCAGCAGGATCATATCGATCATGTCGAAATACTGGTTCAAAATATATTGTCTCTCATAAGAGATACGGATTTACCTGAATAAGCTTTAAACGGTTATAAACTGTGCTTCTTTTATCTTCCTATTTTTTATCAGTTTTGATCATCAACAAATAGAGGTGAAAAATGAAAAGAAAACAACAACTTTGGCTAATTACATTGGGTTTATTCTTAATGACGATTATCGGATGCGCGGGTACGATGCAGCCGACCACGCCGGCTGCCGAATCGGAAGCAGACTGGAAATTTCATGACATTGTCGGTATCGATTTCGTAAAACCCTATGTCACCATTCCAAAACCCGACGACGTTCTTCTGATCGATTCCCGTCCCAAGGAAGCCAAATATGACAAAGGACATATCCCTACGGCTATCAGTATCCCGGATACCCAATTCGAAAAAATGACTGGTTTGCTGCCTCAGGATAAAAAAACCCTGCTTATTTTTTACTGTGAAGGAATCGAATGCAAACTCAGCCATAAATCCGCCAAAAAAGCCGAGGCCCTGGGATATACCCATGTGAAGGTTTACTCCGAAGGCTATCCGGGCTGGATGAAAGATCCGGACAACTATGCCGAAGTGCCGGTGGAATTCGTTAAAAATGCAATCGACACCAAGACCGAGATGGTGCTGGTGGATTCCCGTCCAAAAGATGGAAAATACGAACAAGGCCATATTCCCTCAGCCATAAACGTTCCGGACACCCAATTTGAAAAAATGACTAATTTATTGCCAGCCAAAAAAGATACGCTGCTGATTTTCTACTGTGGCGGATTCGAGTGCAAATTAAGCCATAAATCAGCATCCAAAGCCATCAAACTGGGATATACCAATGTCAAGGTGTTTTCCGCCGGATATCCGGCCTGGCAGGAAATGGAAGCGAAATCGGGTACTCCGACATCGGCGGCACAAGGATCACAGATCAAGAAAGGTGCGCTGGAAGGAGCCATAGACACGGCGGCATTTCAGAAAATCATTTCAGAAAATCCATCCAGCATCATGCTGATCGATGTCAGAGATCCGGATGAATTCGCAAAAGGCAGTATCAAAACCGCAGTCAATATTCCGGTGGATCAACTGGAAAAACAGATCAAACAACTGCCGTCCGATAAACCGATCGTGTTTATCTGTGGTACAGGTGCGCGAAGCGGGGAAGCTTTCTATATGCTAAAAGACAACCGATCGGAATTGAAAGAAGTCTATTACATAGAGGCGGAAATCAAATTCAACAAAGACGGTTCTTATCAAATCACCGATCCCAAGAAAAAATAAAGATAGAAATTTCTTTCGATTTATCCGATCCGAATCGGCTGTGAATTTTTGGACTTTTTCAGGCACCTCATGTATGATACGCCGTATCGTCGATCATGCAACATTCAAGAGGTAAATAAATGAATCGCTCAAAAATTCACAGTCTGCTCCAGTCGAACACACCGATCGATCAAGTCCAAATAAATGGATGGGTCCGAACCCGCAGAGATTCCAAAGATTTTTCTTTCATTGAAGTCAATGACGGTTCCTGTCTGAAAAACATCCAGATTATCGCTCCTAGCAGTCTCCCCAATTATGGCGATATTCAGCACCTCACCACGGGATCAGCCGTTGATATTATCGGCAATCTGACCCCTTCACAGGGAAAAGGACAGAGCTGGGAAGTTGTTGCCAAAAAAATTTCTGTAATCGGTCAATCTCCGGAAACGTTTCCGCTTCAAAAAAAGCGTCACAGCGATGAATTTCTTCGCACCATCGCACATCTGCGACCCAGAACCAACAAATATAGTGCGGTTTTCCGCATCCGTTCCGAACTGTCTTATGCCATCCATACATTCTTCAGAGACCGGGGCTTCCAATATATCCATACACCCATCATCACCGGGTCGGACTGCGAAGGCGCCGGAGAAATGTTTCGGGTAACAACCCTGGACTTCACCAACCCATCTTTGGCCGGCAAAGAATTGAAGGCGGAACAGGATTTTTTTGGTAAAGAAGCCAGCCTGACCGTGTCGGGACAATTATCCGCTGAAATGTTTGCATTGGCTCTGGGGGATGTCTATACGTTCGGGCCGACGTTCCGGGCCGAGAATTCCAATACCCGGCGTCATGCCGCTGAATTCTGGATGGTCGAGCCGGAAATGGCTTTCTGTGATATTTCTGGAAATATGGCCCTTGGTGAAGAACTCATCCGGTATCTGATCTGTCATGTACTCGACAAGTGTCCGGAGGATATGGCGCTCTTTGGAAATTTTGTCGATAAAACGCTGATGGATACACTGAACCACATCGTTTCCTCCGAATTTATGCGGCTGTCATATTATGAAGCTATTGAAATTCTAACAAAATCAAATATCTCATTCGAATACCCGGTAAGATATGGCATTGATCTTCAATCTGAACACGAAAAATTCCTGACCGAAATCCACTTTAAGAAGCCGGTTATCCTCCATGATTACCCCAAAACCATCAAACCGTTTTATATGCGCCTGAATGCGGATCAGCAGACCGTAGCAGCAATGGATATTTTGGTTCCAGGTATCGGAGAGATCATTGGCGGCAGCCAGCGGGAGGAACGCCTGGATATGCTTCAAAACAGAATGGATGAAATGGGGCTAGTTCAAGAGAACTACTGGTGGTACCTGGATTCCAGGCGTTACGGATCGGTACCGCATAGTGGTTTCGGCATGGGATTTGAACGGTTGATCATGATGGTTACCGGCATTACCAATATCCGAGATGTCATTCCATTTCCCAGAACTCCGGGAAATATTGATTTTTAAATGGCTTCATGTTTGTTTTTCATTGTTCGCAATCGAGCAAGCTCCCATATATAATCATATAAATGAAGACCTTTGCTGGCGGCGATAATTTCCCCGTCCTCGACCCCGATTTCTTGAGCCATGTATTCCTTGAGAAGTTGAATGGCACCAAGATTGGCTGGGAAACCATTCCACAAATCCCAAGAACGGAAATACACCATGAAATGGAGTTTCCCATACCGAATGCGGGTATCGATTCCCCGAAGGCAAGGCGGGTCTTTCAGTAGCAATGCCTTCGGGTCTCCGACCGTCATATAGGCCTGATTGGTACCATGGCCGTCCTGCCGATACATGCGAATCACTTCGGCAATCTGCGGTTCAAGATATTCCCCATAAGTATAGTCTTCGTTGAGCTGCTTTTCAGCCGTCATCAGATACGGCAGATAACTCTCGATATAACCCTCTGCAACCGGATTTGGAATACACAGTGCTTCCGGGATATCGGGAATCAAAGGGCGGGTTCCCGGATATTTGATCTGGACCGTAATATAATCGAATTCCAGCCGCTCCTGACCCTGAAAACTGCCTCGATCGATCTGATAGCGATGCCCTGTATCGATAATCTCGTAAACACATTGAAACCAGGCATCCGGAATGTCTCTTGCCTGAATTGTCGTGATATTCAGTGACATGATTTAAATATCCAGCGAAGTTACCTGCAATGCATTGTTCTGAATGAAATCTCTGCGGGGTTCGACTTCTTCTCCCATCAGCACTGTAAAAATTTCATCGGTTTCGACCGTATCCTCTATTTTTACCTGGAGAAGAATTCTTTTTTCAGGATTCATCGTGGTTTCCCAGAGCTGGTCGGGATTCATTTCACCCAGACCTTTATACCGCTGAACACCCAGACCCTTTTTCCCCTCTTCGATCAGCAATTGCAGCAGTTGATGTTTATTTTGGGCAATAATGGCCTCTTTTTCCTTTCCAATTTCTATAATCTGAAACGGTGGTGTATCATGGGATGAAATCCGCCCACCCAACTCCAGACATTTCTGAAAATCCTTGGAAAAAATCAGGCCTCTGCCGATTCTGACCGGTTTGAAATCTTTTTCGGTTCTTTCCGTCAACAACCTTTTTAACTGATCCGATTCCGGACTGGATACCGTCATTTCATATAAATGTTTTTCTTCG
>CAYQKZ010000098.1:0-10161 GCA_964418135.1 uncultured Desulfobacterales bacterium | reverse complement strand
GGATGGGTAAAACCGTTGTTCTCAAGCGTGGCCTGGCTTCAACCATCGAAGAATGGCTGATGTCGGCAGAATACATCATGTCTGAAGGAAACGATCGGATTATTTTATGCGAACGTGGTATCCGTACTTTCGAGCCTTATACTCGCAATACACTGGATTTATCAGCCATTCCAGTTCTAAAAAAATTGACCCATCTGCCGGTGCTGATCGATCCGAGTCATGCAACGGGAATTCGTGAAAAAGTTAGCCCCATGGCAAGGGCTGCGATCGCTGCCGGTGCCGACGCACTGATGATCGAAGTCCATCATGATCCGGACCATGCGCTTTCGGATGGTCCGCAAAGTCTTTATCCCAAACAGTTCGGTCAGTTGACGCGTGATATCTATGTGATTGCGCCTGTTGTCGGCAAACAGCTCGATTTTGATTATCTGAACAAGGCCGGCAAAGATGCGATGGATAAGGAACGTGGTATTCAGAGCCCGCAGTCCATCGCTTTTCTGGGTGAACTGGGTACGTTCAGCCACAAAGCCTGTTTACAGTATTTTGGCGAATCAATGGAACCGTCTCCCAAGCCGAATTTTCGCGCCATTTTCGAATCCGTGAAGTCAGGAGAATCTTTGTATGCCGTTATTCCACTAGAAAATTCTCTTTCTGGCAGTATCCATGAAAATTATGATTTGTTGCTCGAATATGATTTACAGATTGTCGGTGAACTGACGCTTCGGATCATACATAATCTGATCGGTCGCCCGGGTACCCGCCTGGAAGATATTCGCCGGGTCATCTCGGCTGGTCCGGCGGTTCAGCAGTGTCGTCAGTTTTTAGATCGTTTCCCTCACTGGGAAATTGTTACGGTCAACGCCACGGCTAGTGCCGTTCGAGAAATCACTCACCGTGAGGGGTTTGGGGATACGGCCATTGGCAGTAAGGAAGCTGCTGAACTTTACGGGATGGCTGTTATCGAAGAAGGGATTGAAACCAATCCGATGAATTTCACCCGCTTTGCGGTGATTGCTGTTTCGCCTGGGGCTGGCAGGGTGGCTGGAAAATCTTCCTTGGTGTATTCGGTTGGAAATCAACCGGGTGCGCTTTATGAAACGCTGAAGATTTTCCAGGAGAATCACATCAACCTCGTCAAGCTGGAATCACGCCCGATTCATGGCAAACCCTGGCAGTACATGTTCTATACGGATTTGGAAGCCGATGTCCGTTCTGCCGAATTTGCACCGATTCTCGATGTCCTGAAATCAAAAGTGGATTTTTTGAAAATTATTGGCAGTTATTGATTCGGTTTCTGTGAGTCGACAGGAGGGCAGCGGTGTTGTTTCACGTGAAACAGATTCATACCCTTCTTTGATGAGTTTATATCGGAGGCTCGCTGCCATTGATAAGCCTCCGAATATTATCCTTATGGCGAACTATGATCAAAAAGGATGCCAGGATAGCACAACTAGTCAAAATCATTGAATTATTTGCAATATGGACAAAGAAAGGCAAAGCCGCCGAGGCTGCCAGTGATCCAACAGAGGATCGATGGGAAATATACACCAACAAGATATACACCAGAATTGCAGCTACGGTCGCCACGGGAGAGATCACGACAAAACATCCCGCGGCAGTGGCAACACCTTTGCCACCGTTTCGAAAACCCATATAAATCGGATAAAGATGTCCGATAAAAGCCGAAAGAGCGATCAAAGAAAGAACCCATGGACTCGCAGCGCCATCTGTAGCGACAATCGTTTTGGCCAGATAAACGGGAATGCCTCCTTTGGCTGCATCCAGAATCAAGGTGAAGATTGCCGGAACCATACCCGCGACACGACGTACATTATTTGCGCCGATATTGCCACTGCCAGACTTCAGGATATCCCCCGCTTTGAACAGTCGCGCAAAAATCAATCCCCAAGGAATTGAACCCAGAAGATAGGCGATTCCGGCAAGACACACAATTCCTATAATCGATCCCATGGAATCTCCGAAATATCCATTTCCGTCATTCCTCCGAGAGGTAACGCATACGATCTGGATTGAAAGGAAAGCTGGCCCCGGATTCCCAACTCGATTTGTCTTTCAAAACCGGAAAATTCTTGCCCGAAAGTCAATGGTACCGCATCTTGAAGATGTGTCCGATCCATTTAGAGAATATCTTTGAAGTTATAAACAATGCACTTGATCTTAAACTTTTGCATGATATGATAACCATCAAAATAGTCAACCGGAATGACAGATTTATCTGGTGGACGTCCACAAAAATGAGACAGCCACTATCATATCAACAGTTGATCTTAACCCAATGAACAGATAACGAGCCCTGCCCATGAAAACCCGTATCATCATCGATTCCTCCGGTATCGACCGGATATTGACCCGTATGGCCCATGAAATCCTTGAAGTGCATAAGGGAACGGAACGATTGACCCTCATCGGCATACAGACCCGCGGCGTACACATGGCCCGGCGACTTCAGAAACGCATCCATGCAATCGAAGGAGTTGAAGTTCCCGTTGGCGTTCTGGATATCACCCTGTATCGGGACGACTGGACCCGGATCAGTCATCACCCGGTGATTCAGGCTACCGACATTGCTTTTTCAGTGGACGATCGCGATATTCTGCTGATCGATGACGTCTTGTTTACCGGCAGAACCATCCGGGCGGCAATGGATGCCTTGATCGACTTCGGGCGGCCGAAACGGATCGAGCTGGCGGTTCTGGTCGATCGTGGACACAGAGAACTTCCGATTCAGGCCAATTATGTGGGCAAGTCACTACCGACCCGGCGTGACGAAACCGTGAACGTCATGTTTTCCGAAAGCGATGGTCTGGATGAGATTGCGCTTGAAGAAGGGAAGGAAGAAAATGGGTACTGAAGAACACAAATCGTCTGCACCGAAACATTTGAAAGTGGGCGTTCTCTCTATTTCCACCACCCGAACGCTGGCAGAGGACAAAAGCGGTCAGTGGATCAGCAAGCACTTAAAAAAAGAAGGGCACCAGGTTGTCTATCACCAGGTGATTCCGGATGACGCGCCCACCATCACGAAAACGGTTCTGGACGTGTTCCGGGAACAGTCACCCCATGCGCTGCTGCTGACCGGCGGTACGGGAATCAGTCCGAAAGATGTCACCATCGAGGCGGTTCGGCCTCTCCTTACCAAGGAACTGACTGCCTTTGGAGTACTGTTCAGTCAACTCAGCTTCGAAGAAATCGATGCGGCAGCCATGCTGTCCCGGGCATTGGCCGGTGTTATCGGCACCATGCTGATATTCTGTATGCCCGGCAGTCTGAATGCATGCAAACTGGCATGTAATGCGCTGATATTTCCGGAACTTGGACATTTAGTTCATCATCTTCAGGAAGCATAGCATACAACCGGAGAAACGTCCCCGCCCACCGCCGGGAGGCCGGAATATAGACAATATAAAAAACTCACCAATGAAAGGAACATGCAATGAATAGAAGACTTTTTCTTAAGCTGTCTGTGAGTCTGGGCGCCATGTTTGTTTTCGATATTCCACGCATGTCCGTTTCTCAGGCAGCGGGTGCAGGATGGACATCGGGGATGGAATCTCTGCCCTATGCCAAAGATGCATTAGAACCCTATCTCTCTGCAAAAACTTTTGATTTTCATTACGGTAAACACTATCAGACATATATCGACAATACCCGGAAACTGATTTCAGATACTGAATATGCCGGACTGTCGTTAAAGGAAATTATCCTGAAATCCGCAAGAAATCCCAAGCAGACAGCTATATTCAACAATGCGGCCCAATCCTTCAATCACGAATTTTTCTGGAAAAGTATGAAGCCCGGCGGCGGTGGTAAACCCAAAGGACGGATCGGTCAGGCGATTGAAAAGTCATTCGGCAGCCTATCCCAATTTGACAAGGAGTTTGCAGAAGCAGCCCAGACTCAGTTCGGAAGTGGATGGGCATGGCTGGTTCAGGATGGAACGAATCTGAAAGTGGTTAGAAGCGCCAACGCAGACACGCCGTGGACAAACGGATGGACGCCGCTTCTCACTCTCGATGTGTGGGAACATGCTTATTACCTCGACTATCAGAATCGACGGGGCGACTACATACGAGCCTATTTAGACCATTTGGCCAACTGGGATTTTGCAGAAAGCAACCTGAGTACATAATTGTTTTCGAGCAGGCATCATCATAGCTGATTGAACCATCTCTTTCCGACGCATGCCCGAAGAGGGGGCGTTAAAAGATTCATGACCGCTTATTGAAAATTTCCGCAAACGGATTGTTGAATGGTGCCGGTTTTTCCCGTGAAGGCCGGGGGATTCCTTTTTTCAAGGCCGGTTGCGCTTTTGTTCCGGAAACCGGTCGGGAAGAGGTTGCCTGCAAATCCGGTGCGGATTTCATGGAAAGGGAAATTCGCTTTCGACCCATATCAACATCGAGAACTGTCACCTGCACTTTCTGGGTAACCTTGACGACATCCAAGGGGTTTTTCACAAACCGGTCCGACAGTTCGCTGACATGAACCAGGCCGTCCTGATGAACCCCGATATCCACAAACGCTCCGAACGCCGTAACATTGGTGATGATTCCGGGAAGTTTCATGCCGGTACGAAGGTCTTCCATTTTTTCTACACCGCTGGCAAAAGCCGTTTCGAACGGCTCCCTTGGATCCCGTCCGGGTTTGGCCAATTCGTTCAAAATATCTTTCAGAGTTGGCAACCCCACAGTTTCCGAGACATACCGTGGCACATCGATCCGGCTGCGCAGTTCGGGATTCTTGATCAGATCCGTTACAGTGCAATCGAGATCATTGGCCATGGCATCCACGATAGCGTAGCTTTCCGGATGAACGGCACTGGCATCCAGGGGATTCTTTCCCTCCAGGATGCGTAAAAAACCCGCCGCCTGTTCAAACGATTTTGGCCCCAGACGCTTGACTTTTTTCAGGGTCTGGCGCGAGTCGAACGGGCCGTTTTCATTACGATACGTAACGATATTTCGGGCAAGCTGGGGTCCCAGCCCGGATACATATGTCAGAAGTTGAGCGCTGGCCTGATTGACATCCACGCCCACATGATTGACGCAATTGATCACCACATCGTCAAGGGCCTGTTTAAGAGATGGCTGATCCACATCATGCTGGTACTGGCCGACGCCGATGGATTTGGGATCGATTTTGACCAGTTCAGAAAGCGGGTCCATCAGACGACGGGCGATGGACACGGCACCGCGAACCGTCAGGTCCAGATCGGGAAATTCTTCTCTGGCAACGTCCGAAGCCGAATAAATCGAAGCCCCGCTTTCATTGACCATGATAACGGGAATTCCACCGGTAAGTCCGATGGAACGTAAAAACGCTTCGGTTTCCCTGCCGGCCGTGCCGTTTCCCACGGCAATGGCTTCAATGCCGAAACGACCGCAAAAATCCTTGACCTTCTCCGCAGCCTGGCGGGTTTGCGATTCCGACAGATGCGGATAAATGGTATCGTGGAAAATCAGTTTCCCCTGGCGATCCAGACACACCAGCTTACATCCGGTTCGAAAGCCCGGATCCAACCCCATGGTTTGTTTGGCGCCCAGTGGTGGGGCCAGAAGTAACTGCTTTAAATTATCGGCAAAAATTCGGATAGCCTCAATATCCGCCCGCTCTTTGGTGACTAAGCGGATTTCAGTTTCCATAGATCGGGAAAGGAGCCGTTTGTACCCATCCTGAATCGCCAGGCGCACCTGTCCGGAATCTTCTCCGGCACCGGTAACGAACATTTTTTCCAGAATCTGAAGGGCATCGGGTTCGGGCGGCATCACGGACAGATTCAGGATATCTTCATTTTCTCCCCGCCGCATGGCCAAAATACGATGCGAAGGCGCTTGAGACACGGGCTCCCGCCAATCGAAATAATCCTTGTATTTGAGTCCTTCGGTCTCTTTACCGGCAGACACCTGACAGACAAAAACCCCTTTTTCGGCAAACAGGCGCCGCAGGAATCCTCTAATGTCGGAGTTTTCGGCAATTTGTTCGGCCAGAATATCTCTGGCTCCGGAAAGCGCCTCTTCCGGTTCACACACCCCTTTTTCCGGATTGATAAAATCCGCCGCCGCTTGAACCGGATCAATCCCTTTCTGTTCCATCAGCAACAGCGCAAGGGGTTCGAGCCCTTTTTCTCTGGCCATGGTCGCCCGGGTCCGACGTTTGGGCCGGAAGGGAAGATAGATATCTTCGAGTTCGGAAAGGGTTTGAGCCGCCATGACGCGATGATTCAATTCATCGGTTAAATGACCGTTCTGCTCCAGAGAATTCAAAATGGAAGATCTTCGAGAGTCGATATCCTGAAGCTGACCGAGTCGATCGCGAATGGCAGCGATCGCCACCTCATCCAGACTGTCGGTGGCTTCTTTACGGTATCTGGCAATAAAAGGAATGCTGGCGTCTTCTTCCAAAAGTGTTGCCACGGCCTGAACTTGTTGGAAATTCAGATTCAGTTCATCGGTAATCTGTGAAATATGGGATGTATTCATAAAACCTCAACAATAAAACTTCTGAAAAAAAGATACTCAAACAAGGGATTGAATACGACGAACCAGAAAGTCCAGAGCCAGCAGATAGCCGTCGGTTCCCAGTCCGGAAATCTGCCCGGTGGCAACTCCGGCAATCATCGAATGATGGCGAAAAGGCTCCCGCTTGTAAATATTGGAAAGATGGATTTCGACGATCGGAATACTCAGTATCAACAGCGCATCGCGGATCGCCACACTGGTATGGGTATAGCCGCCGGGATTGATGATCAGGCCGTGATGGGAATACATGATATCCTGAATCTTGTCTACAATGGCCCCTTCATGATTGGATTGAAAGGTATCGATGGAAACCCCCAGGCGTTGTCCGGCATCTGTCAGGGCCGTGTCGATATCCGCGAGCGTGGCCTTGCCATAAACGTCGGGTTCTCTTTTACCCAACATATTCAGGTTCGGGCCGTGAATTACCTGGATTTTTCGCTGTTCTGGCAGGGATTGCATGATCACCTCATTTATTTTCCGGACATCGACAGGTACGATGCTTGAAATCGGCAATGGTTTTTCGATAGTCGTAACTTTCGAAAATTGCAGAGCCGGCCACAAACACGTCCCCCCCGGCTTCGGCGATTTGTGAAATAGTGGTTTCATTGACGCCGCCGTCGATTTCAATCAATGTAGATAAGTTCTTATCCTGAATCCAAGTTCGCAAATCCATTATTTTCTGAAGTGTCGCAACAATAAACTTCTGCCCTCCGAATCCTGGATTCACGCTCATGAGAAGCACAAAATCAAGATCCTCCAAAATCCATTCCAAAGCCGACAAAGGCGTGGCCGGGTTTAGGACGGCACCGGGCCGACATCCACATTCACGGATCAGGTGAATCGTGCGATGCAGGTGGGGGCAGGTTTCCACCTGCACGGAGATCAGGGAGGCTCCAGCATCGGCAAAATCCGGAATGAACCGGTCTGGGTGTTCGATCATCAAATGGACATCTATGGGAAGATCGGTCACTTTCCGGACCGATTTGACCACAAGCGGACCCATCGTGATATTGGGTACAAAATGACCATCCATGACATCCACGTGTATCCAGTCGGCACCGGCTGCCTCGACGGCCCTGATTTCTTCGCCGAGCCGGGAAAAATCGGCCGATAAAATAGAAGGGGCTATAAATCTCATACATATATCCTGACTTTTAAACGGGTTATGATGAATTGACTGTTCACCGCAAAGGCGCGCAGAACGCAACGAAATTATGTCGTTGTCTTTGCGTCTTTGACAGCATTTTCGATTATTTCGTAGTTAAAAGATATATTCATGGAAAGCGAATGGATTGGCTGACGATGGGAAAGACCTTTCAGTAAATATCGAATTTCAGAAGCCGCCCGTCCAGTCCGCCGTTTTTCAATGGCATTTTCATGGATGGCTTCAGGCCGATACAGGAAATCAAATCCCGATTCCCGACATAGACATATGCCTGAGAGTTGAGACATCGCTGTTTCAAAAAATCGCCGAAATTTTTATACCACAATGCGAGTTCTGCAGGATTGTCCAATCGGATGCCGTAAGGAGGGTTGGAAACGATCAGTCGATTCTCGAGCCTGGAAATCTCCTGAAAGTCTTTGAGCATCACGACAACACGGTCTCCGGCAGGAAGCGATCGAAGATTGGTGCGGGTGGCGGAAACGGCTTTATCCGAGATATCACTGGCCGCAATCAGTCCATCCGGTAAACGGCGAATCCGGCGATCCGCCGTGGCTTTGACTTGTTTCCAGCTTTTTCGGTCAAAATCGGGAAGAAACTCGAACCCGAACCGTTTACGAAGCAGTCCGGCCGGAACATGGCAATAATGCATCAGGGCTTCTGCCACAAACGTTCCAGAACCGCAGGTAGGATCATACAGCGGACGCTCCCCGTTCCATCCCGAAAGGCGAATGATGGCCGCTGCCAGTGTTTCCTGAATCGGGGCTTTTACCGTCATTTTTCGATAGCCCCTGCGGTGAAGCGATCCCCCGGAAGTATCGATGCCGATAACAGCCTGGTTGCTATCGATATGAACATTGATACAGATGTCCGGATTGAGTTTTTCAACCGTGGGCCGGCTTCCAGACAGATTTCTGAAATAATCCACAATAGCATCTTTCAGACGAAGAGCGGCAAACTCCGAATGTTTAAATGCCGGGTGATTCGACACACTGGCAAAAACGGAGAACGTGTGATCCACCGAGAAAAAATCCCGCCATTCGATTTCCGAAGCTTTTCGATAAAGATGATCGGCATCCCGGCAGGAAAAGACGATAAGTGGGGCAATTACCCGCGTGATGAGGCGGGATTCGTAATTGATGCGATACAACACTTCCCTGCCGGCATTGAAATAAAGGCCCCGGTATGAGGGCCGGATATCCTCCCCCCCCAGAGTCAGCAGCTCATCGCATCCGAGATTCACGATATCGTCTGCGATCTGTGCAAAATATTCTTGATTCAACTGATAGGCATACATGGTTTCAAATCGGCATCTTGGATTTATCAAGCATCGGTAAACAGGCTGATGGAATTGCTGAAGACAGATCAACAATTCTAAAAATACAGAGGGTTCCGACATCTGATTTCCAGATATGTTGTCCATTCAATCCGAACATAATGCGTTTTTTTCGAGAAAACCGCAACAAAAAACATGTATTTGAGGAAATAATCGTTGACACGATCATCATTTTTGATTAACAAAAAATGGATAAATAATGGGGATGTAGCTCAGATGCGAGAGCGCATGACTTGCAGTCATGAGGATAGGGGTTCGATCCCCCCTCAGCTTCATCAATAAGCAAGGGGTTAAGGCGAAAGCTAAAAACCCCTTTCGTATTTTTTGAGACATTTGTATAATACTTTTTTATCCCCCCAGTCGAGTTGAATGATCCAGGAATTTCTCCTTTTCAAAAGAAAGGCATGAATATGAGAAAAATCATTTTTGTTCTGCTTTTTACAATGATGTTATCAGCATGTGCATCTCCAGCAATAAACAGAGAGTATGGTAAAGAATTTGATCCTTACAGATACATGAACGGTACCAATAAATAATGTCCTTTGTTAAGAATTTGGTATGAATGATAATAGAAGATCAGCGTTCCGTCAGTGCCAGTTGGAACATTTGCCGTGCTGAAGGCATTGTCGCCGAAAAAGAACTGGGCTTCGGTTGACATGGTGGCAGCGTTCTTGATATCTATAACGATTTCCTTGAGTTTTCAAATTTCATTGTTTTCACTCTCAGCCATTTTTGTTAGAAGATAGCCAATGATTTTTACAACCATCCCGTCAAACTGAGTAAAAATCGTCCTGTTACATATTGAAATCGCCGCTTATCAATAGACTGAACCAGATTTTATTCCAAAAAACAATTTCATTGGACATGTAGTCCGTAACCTCCCTTCATACGAGGATAATATTTTTGGCTTTGTTCCTGCTCAGATGGGGAGTACCTTTTGGGGCTCTGACCTACATGTTCGGTCGCAATGACATGTTCTGGTATCGGGCCGATATCTCTCTGAGCTGCAACTCCATTAGGTGATTTCCAGCAATGAGTGTATCATCATGATCGGCTCCGTGGATCAAACAAATCAAGAAAATGCAGCAGCCATCGAAACGATTCCTGCGTCTGCCGTTTACGGT
>CAYQKZ010000097.1:9039-10247 GCA_964418135.1 uncultured Desulfobacterales bacterium | reverse complement strand
GGTATCTGACCGATATCGACACCTATGGTGCAGTCAACCAGGCCCATGCCGATTTTGTAGGACGATCGCCCAAAGCCATCGCTTACAAAAAGTTGAGCGATATCCTCCCCGCCGAGATGGTCGAGACCTGCCGGGAAAGCAATATTCGCGTGTTCAATACAGGAAGGCCTGTTGTCACCGAAGCGTGGCTGACCAATGCTGGCGGAGAGCGGCGTTTGATTCATATCACCAAAACTCCGAAACTGGGTGAACGTGGCCGTGTCGAATTCGTCGTGTGTGCAGGCAACGATATTACGGAGTTCCATTCTCTTGAGAGGCAATTTCGCAGCATTTTTGAAAAAGCGCCGATCGGTATCGAAATCTACGATGCCGCTGGAAAACTTCGGGCCGCCAACCCCAAATGTATCGAACTGTTCGGTATAGCGGATGAAAAAGAAATTGCCGGATTCAATCTGTTTGACGATCCGAATATAACGGATACGGTCAAGATAACACTTCTCCGCGGGGAAACGGTTTATTACGAAAGCCCGTTCGACTTCGAAAAAGTGCAATCCGCCGGACTTTATCGGACAACCCGATCCGGAACCATCTATCTGGCGGTATTGATAACGCTGCTGAAAGCAGTGGACGGTTTGGATTTATCAGGATATCTGGTTATCCTTCAGGATATCACACAGCAAAAACGATATGAAACCGAACGACTGACTTATGAACGCAGACTTCAGCAGCTTCAGAAAGCCGAAAGTCTGGGCCGCATGGCGGGAGCCATTGCCCATAATTTCAACAATCAGCTTCAGGCCGTGATTGGCAACCTGGAAATAGCCATGGATGAACTGCCCCTGGAATCCAAGCATCTTTCCGAAGCACTGAAAGCCGCTCAAAAAGCCTCCGAGGTCAGCGGCACGATGCTGGCCTACCGAGGACAAATACCCGGTAAACAGGTATTGCTGGACCTCTCCGATGTCTGCCGCCGGAATCTGCCCCTGCTTCAGACTGTCGCTCCGAAAGGAGTGGTCATTCAAGCCGACATTCCGGCTTCCGGTCCGATCATCCGTGCCAGTTCCGGTCAAATCCACCAGGCCATGACCAACCTGATCGCCAATGCCTGTGAGGCAACCGGTGAACACCGCAACAATATCGTCCTGACCGTCAGAACGGTTTCCAAAGAAGGGATTCCCGCCGGCCTGCGGTTTCCCGTCGACTGGATT
>CAYQKZ010000097.1:8697-9029 GCA_964418135.1 uncultured Desulfobacterales bacterium | reverse complement strand
CATGCATGTCTGGAAGTGGCCGATACCGGGTGTGGGATCGCCGAAAAAGATATCGTTAAAATTTTCGATCCTTTTTACAGTACCCATTTTTATGGTCGGGGAATGGGTCTGTCCGTCGTTTTGGGAATTGTCGGCGCTCATGCCGGCGGAATCGTGGTGGAGAGTGAACCGGGACGGGGCAGCGTCTTTCGGATTTTTCTACCCATATCGACCGAAAGCACCTCCCTTGATCCGGTGATAATAAAGTCCGCTCCGATATTTGAAATCAGCGGCACGGTGATGCGGGTCGAAGATGAGGAGCCCGTCCGACATCTGACCGCAATCATGCTGGC
>CAYQKZ010000097.1:8460-8687 GCA_964418135.1 uncultured Desulfobacterales bacterium | reverse complement strand
GGAAGCAAAAGACGGTATTGAAGCAATGGAGATGTTTGCACAACATCGGGATGAAATCCGCTGCATTTTCTCCGATATGACCATGCCGGATATGGACGGCTGGGAATTGCTGGCATCCGTCCGCAAGCTTTCACCGGATATCCCGGTGATCCTGTCCAGCGGCTATGACGAATCCCTGTTGTTGACAGACGAACATTCCGATCAGCCCACTGCCTTTCTGGGAAAAC
>CAYQKZ010000097.1:0-8450 GCA_964418135.1 uncultured Desulfobacterales bacterium | reverse complement strand
ACCGTTTTCAGGAACTCAGAGATGCTGTCTATCAAGCCCTGCTGAACCGATAAGAACCCGAAGCCGGTTATGACTTCGTAAAGGTTATTTACAGATATTATGGATATGATTATACTGTCAACGGTCATGATTTTAACTTTTGAACCCCCACCCCAATCCTCCCCCGCTGGGGGAGGGAGCAACAGGAAAGTGCAGATTATGCCCTTTCGCAGTATATAATCGAGAGGATTGGGTTGAATGTATTTTCTGAAAGTCTATAGAAGGAGATTTTATGGCAAAAATTTTGATCATAGATGATTCCATTGTGGCACGCATGAGTGTGAAAGGGTGTATTCCCAAAGACAATGGGCATGAATTGGCCGAAGCGGGAGATGGTGCGACAGCCATCGAGAAGTTCAGAACGCTGCGTCCCGACATCACATTTCTCGACCTCACCATGCCGGACCGACATGGGTTGGAAATCCTGGAAGAACTTCGCCAGGATTTTCCGGAATCGATCATCATCATTCTTTCCGCCGATACCCAAAAACAGACCCAGGAAAAGGCCGCCCAACTCGGTGCATTTTCAATGATCAAGAAGCCGCCGGTCAAGGAAATCATTCAATCTGAAATCGCCCGGGCCATGGCGATGATGGAGACTCGTCATGAGTGATTCTCTCAATGCCCTCAGTCCTTTCGAAAAAGATGCCCTTCAGGAGATCATGAACATTTCATTTGGCCAGGCTGCGGCCGACCTTTCCGATGTGATCAACATGCATGTTATCTTGACGGTCCCCCGCATCGATATCCTCAAGATCGGCCAAATACATCCCTATATTCTGGATGAGATATCGACCGAAGACGATATCAGCATGATCAGGCAATTTTTCAGCGGCAAATTCAGTGGGTCCAGCATTCTGATCTTTCCGCATGGCGAAGGGAAAAAACTCCTCAAACTCTTCGATCAAAATATCGATTCGTCATCATCCGGATCTGACATCGCCATCCTTGAAAAAGAAGCTCTGATTGAAATCAGCAATATCATCATGAGCGCCTGTATCAGTAAAATCGCCGGGATGCTGGGAGATGTGGTCAACTATTCCCCTCCCCGATTCTATTCACAGGATCAGATTGACGCGACGCTTAAAGAAGCATTTTCAGGTGACGAGATATTCGCGATATTCTTCAAGACGGTGTTTCACTTCAAAGAATTCGATGCAAGTGGCTTCCTGTTTTTGATCAGCAACTATAATTCATTGGAATGGTTAAAAAAAGCCATTGATGACTATTTGAATCAGTATGCCTGAAAACATGCAGATATTCGAATCCATCAATATGGGGCTGGTGGTTCTGGACCAGCACCTGACGGTTCAGGCGTGGAATGCCTGGATGCAACATCACAGTGGTATCGATAAAAACAGCATCGTCGGCAGGAATTTGCTGGAATTTTACGCCAATCTGGCCGAACCCAAGTATAAACGTCTTATCATGAGTGTGTTCTCATTCGGCAACTATGCCTATTTCTCGCAAAAGCTTCATAAATACCTTTTTGCCATGAAAAATCCACACCCATCGGCCGATTGGCTTCTCTATATGCAGCAGAGCTGTTCGGCAGGGCCCATCCGGGATGAAGAAGGCCGGATCATCCGGATTTACATTACCGTCGAGGATGTCACGGAAAATGTGATTTCAGAGATCAAGCTCAGGGAGAAGGTCACCCAGCTCGAACAGGCGCTGGCCAGAGTCAAACAGCTTGAAGGGATCATCCCCATCTGCATGTATTGCAAACAAATCCGCAACAACAAGGAAAGCTGGCAACAAATCGAAGAATACATCTCCGAGCATTCGGAAGCGATGTTCAGCCACAGCATCTGTCCGGACTGTTATGCAAAACAGCCGTGGATGAAACCAAAATGAGCATTGCTGATTTAGACTCAAAATCAATCACCCATCATACACTTGGTATGGAATCGGACAATACGACGGACACAGCGTGTTCACTATAGAATCGTTGGAAATTCAGCAGGCTTTTGTCATCGAATTATCCGAAATGCTGACCAGCATGGAGTCGGCCCTGCTCGAACTCGAAGCGCATCCGGCCAGTGTGGAAGAACTCAACCGTCTCTTTCGGGCGGTACACACCATCAAAGGATCGGCAGGTATCGTCGCTGTCACCCCCCTCGAGAATTTCTGCCACTATATTGAAAATATCCTTGTTCACATCCGAGAACACAAGCTGCCGCTTTCCAGTTCCCTGATTTCCCTTTGCATCGATTGTCACGACCACATCGACAACCTGATGAAAATCATCCAGGTCGCGGGTTTTTCCCAGAACATCATGCTCCCCCAGCGGCATTTCACACTGATCCAACAGCTTGACAACTGGCATATCGATTTTCGGAAATCAGACATTTTCGATATTTCTGCTCAGGAACCGATCGAACATGATCCCGCCGACACCACCAATGCCCCGGAACCCGAAGCCGGAAATGCAGATGATCGTTTCACTGACCTGCCACATGCCGGAAAATCTGCCACTGCTGACAATATCCCCCCCGTTGTGCAGCCTGGGGGAGATAAGGCATCCAAAGATCAGCGCACGATCCGCGTGGAAGCACTCAAGCTCGATCAACTTTCGGATTTGATCGTGGAACTGGTCACCGCTTCATCGGTTCTGGAAACCCAGGTTCGACAGGGAGGAGATATGGCCATGATCGAATCATCGGTCCATGTTTCCGACCTGATCCGACAACTTCAGGAAAAATCGATGGCGTTCCGGATGGTTCCCGTACAGACGCTGTTTCAACGATTTCAGCGCATGATTTATGATATCGGGAAAACCACTGGTAAAAGCATCCATCTCGAAGTCCGTGGCGAGGATACGGAACTGGATCGGATGGTTGCCGAAAAACTGTACGATCCGCTCCTTCACCTGGTCCGCAATGCCGCGGATCACGGTATCGAATCGGCCCCGGAACGTGTCCGACTCGGAAAACCTCCGGTCGGCACCATCCACCTGACAGCGGATCATGATTCGGGAAGCATCGTCATCCGGGTGGAAGATGATGGTCAGGGGATCGATCTGGAGGCCGTGGCGCGCAAAGCCATTGACAACGGACTGGCATCACCGGAAATCATTTCCCGGACCAGGGATCTGGTCTCGTTGATTTTCGAACCCGGTTTTTCCACACTCGATGAAACCACCCTGCTCTCGGGGCGTGGCGTCGGGCTGGATGTCGTCAAAAAGACGGTCGAATCCATCCGCGGCAGAATCTCCGTTGAAACCGCCAGCGGCAAAGGAACGACATTTCGAATCACCATTCCGTTATCGCTTTCCATGATGAATGGGCTGATGGTGGATGTGGGAGGTAATTTCTACATTCTGCCGATCGACATCGTCATCGAAACATTGGAAATGCCCGATCGCAGCACCCTGAAAAACGGCTGCATCCAGTTACGGGAAGACGTGCTGCCGTGTATCGATCTTCGGAACATTCTGTGCATCGTATCCGGCCCGCCCTCTCTGCAATATGTGATTGTCGTCAAATATGAAGACACCCGCATCGGCCTGGTGGTTTACCGCATTCTGGGTGAAATCAAGACGGTCATCAAACCCCTCGGAAAGCCCTACCACAATGTAACGACGGTATCCGGCGTCAGTATTCTCGGAGACGGCTCGATCGCATTGTTTCTGGAAATCGACAAACTGCTCCGCAATATGGAAACCGCCCGCTAATCCGATCGAAGTATTTTTCTGCCAATTTCAGACAGTACGATACACATCCATCAGCACCTTTATGGATGCGTTCCGGGCGGCCTGCTGAAAAGCCGCTGCTGCCGCTTCGATGGGAAATCGGTCGGTGATCAGGTGTTCCAACGGCATATCCGGATATCGGCCAAGGAGGGCCAGCCCCTCCCGAAACTGCCCGCACCGTGATCCGATCACCGTCAATTCATGAATGACGATCGGCGACAGATTGACCGTATGTGGCGCGGCGGTGGTGGATTTCAAGACAATCACCCCTCTGGGACGACAGAGATTCATGGCCTCGATCAGGCCGGCATCCGACCCGGTGGCTTCGACCACCACATCCGCACCGGCATTGCAACCGCTGCTGCCATGACACGTCTTGATTCCGTTCCAGGAAGCTATCGACAGCTTTTCCGGATGATGCCCCACCAGGGTGACATCGGCCGCCGCAGTCGATAGCACCCAGGCACAGAGGATGCCCAATCGGCCATCGCCAAGAACGACGATCCGTTCCGAACCGTTCAGCGATAATTGTTCCAGGATTTCACAGGCCGCTGAAACCGGTTCGATGAACACGGCCCGATCATCGGAAATATCGGCCGGAATTTCAACCAGATTGGCGATGGGCAGCGTGCAGAAATCGGCCATGCATCCATTCAGTCGATCGATTCCCAATGTAAGCCGCTCCGGGCAGTGTCTGCCCAGACCATCCCGGCAGAAAACACACTGTCCGCAAGCCGCATTGATCTCTCCGGCCACCCGTTTGCCGACCCACCGGGCATCTTCGCAGGACGCGACCGTACCGACAAATTCGTGCCCGAGAACTCCGGAAAAACCCATGTAACCCTTGATCAGCTCCAGGTCGGTCTTGCATATCCCGGCTGTTTTCACCCGGATTTTGGCCCAACCCCGCGGAATCGTCGGCACCGGGTAATCCGTATGAAAAACGAGATGTCCGTTCCATATCACAGCCCGCATCATTTTTTCCTTTTTGGACTGCACATGGTTCCGAGCATCAGCACACACACAAGCCCCCGCGTGGACCGGATCATTCATAATCGTAAATCACCGCACGGGACCAGAACGTCGAAAATCGCTTCAGAAACGCCTGATGCAGCGGATGGACCTGATAGACATCATGATCCGGGATCGATTCGAACAGAACGGTCAATGCCACCGAGTAGGTTTTTTCGATGACGGGCCGGTCACCGGTTTTGGCCGGCGTACCAATGTATACCCCGCGGGCGGCCTCGATGCCTTTGAGGGTTTCGAGTCCATTACGGAATGCAGCCCGCTGTTCATCTGACAGATCATCTTTCAACCAGAAAACGACAATGTGTGACAGCATAAAAGTTCCTCCTCAGGGTAACTTGCACGAAATAAGGCACGGGAAGGAATAGGCCTTTTTCGGCCATTCCCGATCGATAACGCAGCGAAATTATTATTATGATTGTCTATAGTGTTTGGCCTGAAAATAATTCATATCCATATCATCAATGCACTGAAACCGGTGGTTCCAACCAGCACAAACCAGTCTGTGCGACCCGAATGGAATGCGATCGGCCGGTTGCTTTCCGGCGAATAACATCTGGATTCCATGGCATCCGCCAGTTGATCCGCTGTTTCAAGGGTGCGGCAGAGCAGCGGAATTGAAAATTTGACGGTTCGATACACCGGATTCTTGCGATTCTGAATGCAGCGGCATTGCTGTGCCGCCGATGTTTCCCGTGCCTGATCCACGATCACGGGCAGAAATCGCACCATCAGGCTCATCATGGTGGCCACCTGTTTTCCCGACAATCCGGGAAAAGGTCTGCAGAACCATTCGACAGCCGTTCGGATACCGGATGGTCGGGTGGTTGTCATCCACAATACGCCGATAAACGTCAACACGATCAACCGCCAGCAGATGAGGCATCCATCGATCGCACCTTCCGGATCCCAGGAAACCGATACAACGGGAGCGCCAGAGAAAAAAGAGACAGTCCATGCCCGCGCCATAAAAATAACCAGCAACACCAGCACCAGATAACGCAGATGACAGATGAGTTCCGTGATCCGTAACCGTACCCATACCGAAAGCGACAGGCAGAAGATCGACAGGCATATCAGCGCCGTTGTTCCCGAATTGAGTACGGCCATACTGAGAACAGCCATACAGGCCATTTTGAAACGGACATCCAGGGTCATCAGATCGATCATCCGTAAACAGCCTCCATGCGACACGCACAGGGCATCTCCAGGCCGGCGCAATCCGCCTGACGTATCACGGATGCAAACAAACCGTCCTGAATGACCGCCCCCTGGTTCATCAGAATCAGCCGGTCGGCGTATCCCATGATCCTGTCCAGATCATGGGTCGAGAGAATGATCGTTTTGCCTGCCCGATTCAGCGTAACCACCTGGGAGAGAACCTGAAGCATTCCGGAATAATCCAGGTTGGCAAAGGGTTCGTCCAGTACCAGAACCGGTGACTCCATGGCCAGAATACCGGCAATGGCCAGACGACGTTTTTCTCCGCCGGAAAGCCGATGGGGTCTGCGGTCGCTGAGATGTGTCAGTCCGACGACGGACAGGGCCGATGTTACCCGCCGCAGGACTTCGGTCGGATCGAGGCATAAATTTTCCGGCCCGAACGCCACATCGTCATACACGGTTTCACCGACAATCTGACTGTCCGCATCCTGAAACACCAGCCCCACCATCCGGCGGGCCCGCAACACGTCCGCAGTTACCGACACACCATCGATCAGAACATCTCCGGACTGCGGCAACAGAAGACCGTTCAAATGCCGGAAAAGCGTGGTCTTGCCGGAACCGTTCGGTCCGGCTACCACGACAAATTCTCCGGTATCGATCTTCAGCGAAATATCGTCGATTCCCAGCGTATTGTCTGAATACCGATAAGCAAGACGCAGAACTTGGAGAATGGGAGGCTTGGATGAAAGCGTCATGTCCGGATGTATTCTTTCAACATGGCGGCAATGGGAAGCGCGGCAGCGATTTTTAAGGCATCCCCCGGTAAAAACGGGTACAGACCGGTGGCCATGGCTTTGGACCAGGCCATTCCCGTTACCACTTTCAACCAGGGAACACCGATGACATAGACGATCAGCGCACCCGCCGTCATAGCCAGGATGGAAAACAGCGGTTTGTCCGGCCATTTTTCAGACAGTACGCCGATGACAAAAACCGCCGGCAGATACCCCAGCAGATATCCGCCGGTCGGCCCGGCAAATCTGGCGATCCCGCCGGTGCCTGCGGCAAAAACCGGAAGCCCCATCGCACCGGTCAACAGATAAATGGCCACACTCCATACTCCCCATCTGGCACCCAGAAGCAGGCCCGTCAGAAACACGAATAAATTCTGAAGGGCAATGGGAACCGGTCCGATGGGAATCGTCAGAAATGCGCCCGCAGCGGTCAGGGCCGCAAACAGGGACGCATAAACCATCATGCGAACGGAATTGGCTGGTTTCATGGAAATCCTTGATGCATCAGTCGTTGTTCATACAGTCGCCGTAAATGACTTTCTTGAGAGAGCCGTCTGTCATCTTCAAAATCAATGCGCCGGTCGGATCGATATCCAGAGCCAGACCCGTGGATGTTTCCTGATGCGTGATCACCGAAACATGTCTGCCCAGAGTACAGGTATATTCTTTCCAATCCGAAACGACTTTATCGAGATTTGCATCCGAACCATCCAGATAGGCTTGCAGTTCATCCAGAAACAGCGCCAGAATTTCTTTGCGGGATACCGGTTTTTCCAGAAGCTGAAGAAGGGAGCAGGCGCCGGGCTCATCCGCGGTCGGGTCGTTGTTGACGTTGATACCGATGCCGATGGTAATGAACGACACCATTTCCGCCACAGCCTCCATTTCGGAAAGCATGCCGGACAGCTTCTTTCCGTCCACGAGTAAATCGTTCGGCCATTTGACGGCGGCATGGATGCCCGTCTGTTTCCGGATCACGCGGCAAAGTACCAGAGATGCGGCAAAATTGACACGGGAACACCACTGCAACGGGATATCGGGCCGTAAAATCAGGGTAAAATACAACCCGCCATCATGGGAATGCCAGTTGCGCCGCATCCGCCCCCGTCCACGGGTTTGCCGACCGGCGACAACCACACTGAAATGGGGCGCACCTTTTCGGGCCATGTCCCTGGCAATATCCATGGTGGAGGATACTACGGGGAAATAGTACATCAACACTTCCCGTTTCGGGAATTCCCAGGGAAACGGTGTGTCTGGAGACATCCGGAGCTGATAGCCCCGGGGGCCCGATTCGATTTCGTATCCGCATTCCTGAAGTTTTTGAATGTGTTTCCATACCGACACCCGCGAAATGCCGAGAGCGGCACTCAGGGCCTCTCCGGAAACGATGTCGGGCGTGGATTGGAACAATTCGAGTATTTTGGATTTCATGACAAGAGTCAATTCTCGTTAGCTATGAATTTTGCGGAGGTTAACGAAAAACCAGCAGGCTGTCAATCTGTTTCTGAATATGTTCAAAATCCATTCAAACACAGATGATCAAGGCCGTGAGCGGCCTTCAACACCGAGATGGTGGGATTACATTCACCGGCAATATCCACCACTGCACCCGAACACCCTCCACCATCTCCTCACCCCGGCTGCCTTCCGGATGCACATCGGAAAACACCACCAGATAGCCTTCCGCCAAACCCGAACGCTTCACATACACCGATAACTGACGC
>CAYQKZ010000096.1:0-10268 GCA_964418135.1 uncultured Desulfobacterales bacterium | reverse complement strand
CTCGGGTTTCGAGACCGGCCGCCATGCCGACCTGACCCCATGGTCCCCAATTGATACTGAGCCCCGGCAGGCCGGTTTGCCTGCGATGGTGCATCAAGGCATCCATAAACGCATTGGCTGCCGCATAATTGGATTGACCGGGCGACCCCAGAAGTGAGGCAATGGATGAAAAACAGACAAAAAAATCCAGCGGCAGATTCCGGCTCAGGGAATGCAGATGCCAGGTTCCCCACACCTTGGGTTCCATGACAGATAAAAAGCGGGGCCAGGACTGCTGTGCGATCACCCCGTCATCCAGAATGCCGGCGGCATGTACGATGCCGCGCAGGGGCGGCCACCCCGGAATGGGGCTCAGTACCCGAGCCGCATCGGCCGGTTTGCCGATATCGGCACCGATCGCCCGTATCCGGACACCATTTTCCTGCAAATCCTTCAGCCATCGATCGGCTTCTTCCGAAAGCGCGCTTCTGCCCACGAGAATGAGGTGACGGGCACCGGACTCGATCAGGCATTCGGCAGTGATCCGGCCGAGGGAACCCAAACCGCCGGTAATCAGGTAAGTCGCCTCGGCCCGGATGATTGGCATATCCGAAGACGCAGTCTGATGACCTGTTCCGGCGGAATCCGGCGTTGCGGCGATCCGGTGCGGATGCGCCGGTTCGCGTCGGCCTGACGAATCACGGATCATGGATTCGGACGATTCCGGCCGGGCCAGAACGACTTTGCCGATATGTTTGCCCTGGGCCATCAGACGGAATGCATCTATGGCTTCGGTCATCGGAAAGACCTGATGGGAAATGGGCTGCAGCCGGCCTTCCTGCAGGCGTGTCTGGAGGTGCTGCATCATCCGGGAAATCAATGCGGGATTCCGACTGGAAAGCTCGCCCAGTTCAAAATTGTGATAGATCACATCCGGTCGGATGCGGTGCATTTTTTCACGATCCCATATTCCGATCCGGCCGATTTCGATGAAACGTCCACCCGGAGCCAGGATGTCGACATTTTTGGCGATGAATTCGTCCCCCAGACTGTTCAGGATGACCGTAACCCCTTTCCCGCCGGTAACCTGCATGATTTCATCCGCAAAATCGAGGGTCCGTGAATTGAAGATGTGGGTGATCCCCTGGGATTTGAGCATATCCCATTTGGAAGGTCTGGCGGTGGCAAAAATCTCGGCACCCGTCTCTTGTACCAGTTGAATGGCCGCCTGTCCGACACCACCGGCTGCCGCATGGATCAATACCCGATCCTGAGGACCTATCTGCGCCAGATCCATCAGTCCGTACCAGGCGGTTAAAAACACAACGGGCAGTGTGGCTGCGGCTGTATCGGAGATATGCACCGGTTTGGAACAGATAAAGGCGGTCGGCACGATGACCCGGCTGCCCAATGAGCCGCGGGTTACGCCGGCCATGACGACTTCTCCGACAGCAAAGCCGGCAACCTGCTCGCCAACAGCCGAGATGACACCGACCGCTTCCAGTCCAAACTGCATTTCCGATGCTGTGACGGGCTTGCCGTCCGGGGTCAGGGCCTGCAACATGCCCAGGGCATGGAGAACATCCTTGAAATTGAGTCCGGCGGCCGTCACGGAAATCTCCACCTCTTCCGGGCCGGGCAGACGCCTCTCGACAGGGGCTATATGCAGGTTTTCAAGCTGTCCCAGCGCAGTGATTTCAAGGCGGAAATCTTCCGGTGCATGACGGGAAACGGATGGCAGCCGGCGCATCAGTCGGAGGGTGAGCCGACGACCGTTGCGCCAGGCAATCTGATCTTCGTGATCCGGTTGAGTCACTTCCTGGCATAATGCCTGTATATCGCGATCAGGGTTCGGCGTATCCAGATCGATACAACGGCAGGTCAGATCCGGAAACTCCATGCGGAGTACCCGGCTGAGCCCCCACACCGGCGCCTGCCACGGATCGATGGGAGCCGAACCCGCAGCCTGAGTGCCGCGGGTGACGATCCACATGTCTGGACGCACCGAAAGGCTGGCATGCATCAATGCCTGGAACAGGGACAAAACGCCATTCAGCCCAGGCAGTTGACGATTGTTTTCAAGGAACGCGGAATCGGCCGTATCCAGATGCCAGAGATAGACCACGGACCGCAAAACGGAGCCCTGCCTGGAGAGCAGCGCCTCCATCGCACCGGAATCGACCGAGTCATTCGTCGGTTGAAACATCTCGCGCGCATAGACCAGATGAGGCTGTGCGCCCTGGGTGAGGAGATATTCGGCCAGTCGTTGACCCAAGCCGCCGCTGTCGGCAAATATCAGCCAGGTTCCAGATAGAGGGAAGGATGCGGCATCCATCGAGAACGGCAAGGGTTCGGATGCATCGGGCTGCCAGACGGGAAAATACCGCCAGTTCATATTTCGGGAACGAAGCCCCCGCAAGAGGACTTCCGGATTGGCCTCCAAGCCGATAAAGCGATCCATGACGGCAACGACATGACCATCGTCGTCCATCAATTGAAGCGATGCCAGCAGGCCGCCGGAAACATCATCAGGACACTCGTTCCGTATATGACACCAGAGATGAGACAGCCCTTGCTGATTTTCCCGGCTTCGCGGGGAACCGATAAAGTGAAATCGATCGACCGTGGATGGAACCATGGTCCGGGTGTCCTGATCTGACAGCAGCGACACCGATATTTGAAAGCAGGCATCCGCCAGGCTGGGATGGATTTCATACGATGCCAGCGCATCGAGTCCGGCTGGTACACGCATTCGTCCGACAGCTTCATCCCGACCCCGCCAGATAGTTTCGATCCACTGAAATTGGGGACCCAGATGGATATGGTTGGTTGTCATCCGTTGATAATATGCGGCACCATCGATTTTCTCGAGGCAGCGCTGTTTGAGCATTTCGATATCCACGGTTCTGGAAGGCGCCGCGGTTCTCGGCAAAAACGAGATTCTGCCGGCGGCATGCTCGCTCCAGGAGTCGCCGCCGTCGTCGATCCTTCCAAGACGGAAGCTGTAACGGTCGTTGTCTTCGGGTGTCAAAATTACTTGAAGCGTACAGATATCTTGATCGGAAAGCGCCAGCGCCTGGGGAAACATCAGGTTCTCCAGGACGATTTCGTGGCCGGACCGCATGTGACCGGCTGCTCCCAGCGCCATGGAAATATGAAAGGCTCCGGGAACGACGATTGTCTTGAAAATGCGATGATCAGACAGATAGCGCAGGGAAGTCGGACTGAACCGCTTTTGAAACAATACGACATTCAGGGCGGGAGAGTCGATTCTTTCATCGATCAACGGGTGTACCGGAGACGACTCCGCCAGTCCGCTCCGATGGGAGATGCCGGATACTTGCGTCTGGCTGATATCCCTGGCGGGTACGGGTGTCTGTTCGATCCAGAAACGACGGCGCTGGAAAGGATACGTCGGCAGCGGCAGAAAGGTGCGGCGGTTTCCTTTATCGACATCGGCCCAGTTGACCGGAAAACCGTGGACATACAGGTGGGCCGCCGCATTGAAGAGGGTCTGCCAGTCGGATGATCCCTGCCGCAGGCTGGGAAGCCAGTTGACGGAAGCGTCCGAAATACATTGTTTTCCCATGCCCATCAGAACGGGCTGCGGCCCGACCTCGAGAAACCATTTATATCCTTGTTTGTACAGACAGTCGATACTGTCGGCAAAACGGACCGGTCGGCGGATATGGTCGGCCCAGTATGAGGCCGAAGCGATGGTTCGATCCGCCGGCAGGCCGGTGACATTGGAAATGACCGTTCGCTTCGGCTCGTGAAATTGCACCCGTTCCGCCGTGTGAAGAAAATCCGCCAGCATGGGCTCCATCTGAAAGGAATGAAACGCATGAGACACCTGCAGTGGAATTGCGGAGATTCCCTGTAGTTTCACTTGCTGAGCCAGTATGCGGATTGATTCCTGATCTCCGGAAACTACCACGTTCCGAGGGCCGTTGAAAGCGGCGGTTTCAAGCTTGCCGGCAAAAGGAGCGATGGCTGCGGACACCTGCAGGGGATCGGCCAGAACCGCCAGCATGCCGCCTGTTTTCGGCAATGACTGAATCAGTCGCCCACGGGAGGCAATCAGCATCAGCGCATCTTCGAGACTGAACACACCGGCGATACAGGCCGCCACATATTCGCCGACGCTGTGGCCCATGAGCGCGGCCGGCGCGATTCCCCAGGATTGCCACATTTTCGCCAGGGAATATTCGAGTGCAAACAAGGCCGGCTGGGTATATGCGGTATCGTGGATGCTGAAGTCCGCCGACGCCGGAAAAAACAGCAGATCGGTCAGCGACAAGCCGAGCAGTGGGGACAGAATATCTCGACATCGGTCGAGCCAGTGACGGAATTCCGGTTCGTGGTCGTAAAGCTGCTTGCCCATTCCCGGATATTGGGAGCCTTGACCGGTGAAGAGGAAAACAAGTCCGGGCCTGGGTGTCAGCACCTTGCCCTGGTAAAAACCGCTCGATGGTGCCGAAGATGGCACGGCACGGTCGGCCAGCATGTCGGTGAGTACCTGTGTGGAACCAGCTACAGCCGCTGCGCGATGGGGGAAATGAGACCGTCCTGCAGCCGCGGAAAAACAGATATCCGCCATATTCAGGTCCGGATGCCGTATCAGATAATCCCGATACCGCTGAATCAATTCGGTCAGTGCTTCCGGCGATCGGGCGGATAAAGGCAGGACATGCAAGGGTCTGTCCATCTCCGGCGGGTGCGACCGGCTGCCGGCCGCCGCTTCCTGCTCACTCTCCATGGGTGCTTCTTCAATGATGACATGGGCATTGGTTCCACTGATGCCGAAAGCACTGACACCGGCTCTTCTGGGGTGATCGCCGCCGGCAGGCCAGGGCAGGGGCTGATCCGTAATCCGCACCGGTATCCGATCCCATGCAATATGCGGGGTAGGCGTACTGAAAAGCAGATGTGCCGGAATCCGCTCATGCTGAAGAGACAGGATGACCTTGATGACACCCGCAATACCGGCAGCCGATTCGAGATGATTGATATTGGTTTTTACCGAACCGATCCACAGAGGTCGGTCCGGAGTGCGTCCCGGACCGAGGACTGCGGCCAATGCGTTGACCTCCACCGGATCACCGAGCGGTGTGCCGGTTCCATGCGCCTCCACATAATCCATCGAGACCGGATCGATGCCCGCATTTTGAACGGCCTGACGCAGCAACGCCTGCTGAGACAGGCCGTTGGGAGCGGTCATTCCGCTGCTGGCGCCGTCGTGATTGACGGCGGATCCCCGGATAACGGCTAAAATCCGTTCCCCGCGCGCCGTTGCTTCGGACAGGCGGCGCAGCACGACAATACCGCACCCTTCTCCCCGGCCATACCCGTCTGCGGATGCATCGAATGTTTTGCAGCGGCCATTGGGAGACAAAACTTTGATGCGGGAAAGGTAAATTCCGGTCTCGGGCTTCAGCATGATCTGCACACCACCTGCCAGCGCCAGATCGCATTCCCGTGCCTGCAAACTTGTACAGGCCTGGTGCAGGGCCACCAAGGAAGAAGAACAGGCCGTATCGATAGACATGGTAGGCCCCTGAAAGTCATAAAAATAGGACAGCCTGCCGGAGGCGAAACAAAATCCGCAACCCGTTGCATCGTAAATGTCTATTAAAGCAGGGTTATTGGCAAACAGCCGGTATTTTTCATAGTCGTTCTGGCCGATGCCGACAAATACGCCGGTGCGGCTGCCTGCCAGATGCTCCGGAGATTGCCAGGCATTTTCAAGGGCTTCCCAACTGACTTCCAGAAGGAGGCGATGCTGGGGATCGATGCAGACGGCCTCACGCGGCGGAATGCCAAAGAACTGGGAATCGAACGAATCCACCTGATCGAGAAAAGCTCCTTTTCGGGTGTAAATTTTTCCGGGTACATCCGGATTGGGGTCATAAAATGCATCCACATCCCATCGGTCTTCCGGAAAGTCGGAAATGGCGTGCTGTCCTTTGTCCAATAATTCCCAATACCGATCCGGAGATGTCGCCTGTCCGGGAAACCGGCAGGCCATTCCGATAACGGCAATAGGTTCATGATAATCTCTTTCCAGCGTTTCGATACGGGATCGAGCTTCTTTGAGTGCAGCCAACGTCCTTTGTGCAATCGTTTCATTTGGGTTAGTCTGAGAATATCGGGAAGAATCCGTGGGCAATTGATCAACTCCTTAGCAGATTTTCGAGTTCATAAAGTTCTTTGTTCAGTCGGTCGGCGATTTCCGACGACAACTCGGAAACTGCGTCTGAATATTCTTGCTGCGGTGTTTCGTGAGGTGTCATGAATGATGCATCCGATCCGATGTCGGCTTTCATTAACATTTCTTCGATGTAAACTGCAAGCTTTGTCATGTTCGGGAAGTCGAACAGTACCGTCATGGGCAGATCGATATCCATATCCTGGACAATCCATTGCCGCAGATCGACCGCCATGATCGAATCCAGTCCGAGACTGAAAAACCCCTGGTTGGGGTCAAGGCAGGCGGAATCCGGGATCATGCCCATAACCCGTGCGGTCTGGGCGTGCAGATATGCCACCAGAAACGATCTCCGGTCGGGTTCTGGGATGGTCGGCCATTGCCGGCGCATCTGGCCGCAAGGGGGAGGAGGCAGGGGGGCTGCATCGGAAACCGGATCGAGGCCGGGATGTCCGGAAGTTATCGGCATCACTTGCGGCATGCCGTTGCAGGCCGGCGGAGGCGATGCGTCGAACCAGTAACGGCGCCGCTGAAAGGGATAGGCGGGAAGCGTGACACGCTTGCAGGAAAGCCCACTGTCCACGGCTTCCCACCGAATGTTTACACCGATCTCATACAGTTGTCCGAGACTGGTCAGCATCTGTTGCCGTCCTTCCATTCCCTGACGCAGGCTGGGCAGCCAGTGAGTTTCAACGGCTGGCGAATTCTGCTTGGCCAAAGAAAGGAGTGTCGGCTGGGGACCGATTTCCAGAAACACGAAATCCCCCATACTGTTCAGAGTCCGCAGTCCGTCGCTGAAACACACTTTTCCGCGGATATGATCCATCCAGTAGGAAAAAGCGGCCATGCGTTCATTTTCCAGATTTCCCGTAAGCGTGGATATCACAGGAATTCGAGGAACGGCATAAACAATGTTTTCAGCGGTATGTTTCCAGTCGACTGCCACCGGTTCCATCAGCGGAGAATGGTATGCCGTAGCCGTCGATATCCGAATCGTTTGTATTTCATGTCGGTTC
This sequence comes from uncultured Desulfobacterales bacterium, assembly GCA_964418135.1. Lineage (GTDB taxonomy): Bacteria > Desulfobacterota > Desulfobacteria > Desulfobacterales > Desulfatirhabdiaceae > RAAP-1. The sequence goes on along the minus strand of CAYQKZ010000096.1, from coordinate 3,065 downwards.
ATGGCAATGCACACCCGGTTCACGGAATCTTCCGGCCCGGCGATCAGGGTGTTGCGGGGACTGTTGCAAGCGGCAATGACGACACGGCCGTCTTCCTGTTTCAGCCAGGGCAGAACCTTGTCTGGTGCAGCCAATACCGACACCATGACACCAGAGGGGAGGACCGCTGCGGACCGATCCAGAGACGTTATCAGCCGGAGGGCGTTTTCAAGAGAAAAAACACCGGCTGTGCAGGCTGCGGCGTATTCTCCGAGACTGTGGCCCATGACCACGGCCGGTGAAATCCCCCAGGACTGCCACAATCGGGTCAATGCAAACTGGAAGCAGAACAGAGCGGCAGCACCCGGAGTCGGAGTCGGCGATTGTCCGGATTTGGATAACAGCCATCTGATGGAACCGGAACTGCCGATTTGGTCGAGAATCTGCATGCACACATCCAGATGTTTCCGGAATTCGGGTTCCGATAGATATAGACCTCGGCCCATGCCGGGATATTCGGAGCCCGGTCCGGAAAACAGAAAAGCGATCTTCGGGGGTGCTGCGGCCATGTCGGCCGTATTGGGTGCCGGTGCAGCGCCGGACTCTTTGGCTTCGAGCTGACGAATCAAATCGGCGGTGTTGTTTCCGACAACGGCCGCACGATGGGAAAAATGGGCACGGCCGACATGCGCGGTATGGCAGATGTCGGCGATATCCGTATCGGGCGCGGTCGCAAGAAATGCGGCATATCTGCGGATCAGTGCGGACAGGGCAGCAGGGGTTTTCGCGGAAAGGGTCAGTAGATACGTTTTGGCAGTGGTCTTGGGAGTCTCTGAAATCGTTGGTTTCGGAGCCTCCTGAATGATGACATGGGCATTGGTGCCACTGAAACCGAATGAACTGACGGCTCCGCAGCGGATCGGTCCGTCCGGCTTCCGGGGCCATGGCACCCTGTCCGAGGCAATGACGGCCGGAATGTCGTCGAGTTCGATCAGTGGCCCGATCTGTTGAAAATGCAGATGTCGGGGAATCGTTTCATGCTGGAGAGACAAGATGACCTTGATGAGGCCCGCAACGCCTGCAGCAGCCTCGCAATGGCCGATGTTGGTTTTTACGGAACCCAGAATCAAGGGGGGATTCTCGATTTTTTCCCTGCCGTAACCTGCGGCAATCGCCTGAATCTCCACGGCATCTCCAAGAGGGGTTCCCGATCCATGGGTCTCGAGATACTGCACCTCCTGAGGCTGCAATTTCGAACGCGTCAGGGCTTCCCGGATCAACGATTTCTGAGCATCGAGACGGGGTGCAGTCAGGCCGTTGCTGAAACCGTCCTGATTGATCACCGAAGCCCGGATCACGGCCTGGATGGGATCTCCGTCCTGAACAGCCCGGCGCAGTCGTTTGAGGACGACCACCCCGCATCCATCACTGCGCACATAGCCATTGGCACCGGCATCGAAGGTTCTGCAGCAGCCGTCTGCAGACAGCATTCCGGCCCGGTTGAACGATTTGCCGACATCCGTAGCCAATATCAGATTTACTCCGCCGGCAATGGCCAGATCGGACTCACCGCTTCGAATGCTTTCACATGCCTGATGAATGGCCACCAGTGACGATGAACTGGCCGTGTCGATGGTCAGAGCCGGGCCGTTGAGCCCAAGAAAATAACTGATCCGTCCTGCGGCCACGGACGGAGATGTTCCCGTGCCGAAATAGGCATCGACATCATCCGGTAATTGCCGTCTGATCTGCAGCCCGGCATAGTCATGACCGAATATCCCGACAAACACGCCGCATCGCGTTCCGGCCAGTGTACCCGGATCGATCGCGGCATGTTCCAGTGTTTCCCACACCGTTTCCATCAGCACACGATGCTGCGGATCCATGCATCTGGCTTCCCGGGGGCTGATATCGAAAAAAGAGGCGTCGAAAGCATCCGCCCAGGGAATCTGTCCCCCATATTTCAGGCTGGAAGGGACCCGGTCGGGGTCTGGTTCGTCCATCAGCGCCAATCGTTCGGCGGATAAAGGACGAACGGCGTTCCGGCCATTCACGAGAACATCCCAGAATGTCGCCAGCCCGCTCTGGGTATCTCCGTCTTCATTGTCCGATGGCGTCGGGAACCGGCACGCCATGCCGATAACGGCGATATCGTCGTCGTCGTTGCGGGACAGTGCCGCTTCTATACGCTGCTGGTCCGGCAAATCGGATATCCGGGCCGGCCGGATTCGGTATGGTTTGTTGACGAACCAGCCGATCCACAGAATGGAATCATTCTCCGGATCGATGACGATTTGCCGGGGCTCCGAACGCTGAAAAAGACCCACAGCCGCTGCGGTCAACAGGAAAGTGTTCAGCCCGTGTTTGGGCGATACCGGAGAAAAACCGGTTTCGATAAAAAAGAAAGCGCCGGCAGCACCGATATTTCGGGACCATGACCACAGGCAAGCCAGCCAGTCCGGGTCAATTGCCGGATCATGAAATTCGGGCGGGCAGGGCGTGTCCGGTACAGGGCATTGGGTAAGGGGGCATATCCAGAAAACCCCAGCGGGCAGGCTTTCTCTTGAAAGGCGCGTGGAGAGGGAATGCTGAATATGCGGTATCAATCGGGAGCAGATCAATCCATGATACAGGATCGTTTCCGGCAAAGACGCAGTCGGACAGTTTCTGAAAAAATCATGGATGACGGCATCCAGCCGGTCTTGTATACACCCGATAGAATGCAATGAATTCATGACATGATTTTCCGGCGATGGATTGAACATAACGATCGAAAAGTTATCAAAAAAAAGCCTCGATCATCGTTTCGGCCGAATATATATCAGCAGAACGATGATCAAGGTCAGGAAATACAACGATTTCATCATGAGCGGTTTGAACGCATCATTTTATAAACTGAATATTTCTGTAAAAACGCAAATCGTTTTCATTCGTGTATTTTGTAGTATTATACATTTCTATTGTATAAAGCTTGTAATCAGGCAGTTTTTGTATCTTCTTTCTTTAAATCGGCAACCACCTGCTGCCCTTTTTTCAAGAAGGCATTGTAATGCTCTTTGACCTTATTGGGATCGAAATTTAAAAAT
>CAYQKZ010000095.1:0-10346 GCA_964418135.1 uncultured Desulfobacterales bacterium | reverse complement strand
CCACGGTACTGGTGCAGCAGGGAACGCTGCGGGCAGGAGATGCCGTGGTCTGCGGTGTTCATTACGGCAAGGTGCGGGCGCTGCTGAACGACCGCGGTGTTCAGGTGGAATCCGCAGGGCCATCCATGCCCGTGGAAGTGATCGGACTTTCCGGAGTACCCATGGCCGGAGACGAACTCGTGGCACTGTCGGATGAAAAAGACGCCCGGCAGGTCAGCCTGCATCGGGTACAGAAACAGCGATCCAAAGATCTGACCAAGACCACCCGGCTGAGTTTAGACAAACTTTTCGAGCAAATGAAAGACGGCCTGGTCAAAGATCTGAACATCATCATCAAGGCGGATGTCCACGGTTCCATCGAAGCACTGGGTGATTCTCTGGTAAAATTATCGAACGAGGAAGTCAATATCAACGTCATCCATGCAGCCACCGGTGCCATCACCGAATCCGATGTGTCTCTGGCCACGGTATCCGATGCCATCATCATCGGTTTCAATGTCCGACCCAGTGCCAAGGTCCAGGCGATGGCAACCGAAGAGCATGTGGATATGCGTTTTTACAACATCATCTACAATGTCATCAAGGATGTGAAAGACGCCATTGTCGGTATGATGAAGTCCACGTTCCAGGAACGGATTCTGGGCCGGGCCGAAGTCCGGGATCTGTTTCACGTGCCTAAGGTCGGCACCATTGCCGGTTGCGGTGTGACGGACGGTAAAATCCAGCGCGGCAAAATGATTCGGCTGTTACGAGACGGTATTGTCACGTTCGAAGGGAAAATCAGCAGTCTCAGACGCTACAAAGACGATGTCAAGGAAGTACTCAACGGTTACGAATGCGGTATCGGTATCGAAAATTATAATGATATCAAACTCGGTGACATCATCGAATGTTATTACATGGAAGAGTTCAAACCCGAAGTTGAATGATCGCACTCATGGTTGTCGGATACGGAATCATTACATTCAGGCTGCACGATTGCCGATCTCTCAAGGAAAAAAGATCGGTCGTCAAATCGGTCATTCATCAGATACAGAATCATTTCAATGTGTCCATTGCAGAAGTCGGTGCCAACGATATCCATCAGACCGCCGAAATCGGGTTTGCCCTGGTCGGAAACAGCGGGCCCATGGTAAATTCCAAAATGGACAAAATTTTGAATTTCGCCCATGATATGCCGGCAGCGCAAGTGATAAACAGTGAAATGGAGATGATGCGGTTATGAAATCCTATACACGATCGGAGCGGGTTGCCGGAGAGATTCAGAGAATCGTTTCGGAGATTCTTCGAAAAGATATCGACGACCCCCGGCTGAACCGGGTCGCTGTCTCCGGAGTAAAGATGTCGTCAGATCTGTGAAATGCCAGAATTTACTTTACGCTGAGTCCAGGCAAATACACCCATGAAGATGCAGCCGAAGGATTCACCCGTGCGATGGGATATATCAAGCGGGTGCTGGCGGCTCAGCTGGGCTTGCGATACATGCCGGAGCTTCGGTTTTTTTATGATGAATCCTTTGATTATGGCTCACGGATTGATCAGGTCTTGAAATCGATCGATACAGCAGATGGACCATCTCATACACCTCCTGAATAATAGCAAAAATGTCTTGATCACCACCCATGCCGGTCCCGACGGAGATGCCATCGGATCACTTCTTGCCATGAATCTGGCGCTTCAGGGGATGCACAAACGGGTTACGCTCTATAACGAAAGCCCGATTCCGGCTGTATACCGTTTTTTGCCGCGGGTACCCTGTGTCGGTAGACGGCTGATTTCGGCGGATGAATTCGATACGGCCGTGGTTCTTGACTGTGGAGATTTACAACGGGTCGGCGAAACATCCGCCATGATCGGCCGGATTCCTGAAATCATCAATATCGATCATCATCTGACCAATACCCGATTCGGCACCTGTCACCTGATCGATGTTCAGGCCTGTGCCACTGCGGAAATTCTCTACCACCTTTTTGAACGCATGATGATTCCGTTTACCCGAGACCTGGCCACCTGTATTTATACCGGAATCCTCACCGATACCGGATCTTTCCGGTTTTCCAATACCAACCGGACCACCTTTCATATCTGCGAAAACCTGATTGCCTGCGGTGTCGATCCCTTCGTGGTGGCGCAGCACGTTTATGGAACGTATTCCCTCGGACGGATCAAGCTGTTGAATCTGGCGCTCGATTCCATCGAGATATCCGATAACGGCAAGGTCTCTCTCATGGCCCTGACACGCGCCATGATGGATGAAACAGGCACACAACCGGAGGACACGGACGGCATGATCAATTATGCCCGACGGATTCAGGATGTCAAGATCGCCGTCCTGATACAGGAACAGTTGAACGGCAATCATCGTGGCGATGGGCAGATGCGGTCCTATCATGTCAGCCTCAGATCCGATGGCAGTGTGGATGTGGCGGCCATTGCCGCCAGGTTCGGCGGCGGCGGCCACCAGAGTGCAGCCGGTTTCAGTGTGGCGTCCACCCTCACGGAAATTAAAGAACAGATATTGAGACTGACCGAATCCGTATAAGGGGGATCGCAGAGACATGACAACCGATTCCGAGTGGCCGCCTCAGCGCCGAACCATTTCAAGCGGCGTGAGGTGCATATGTTGAACCCTTCTCTGAATGGGGTGCTGGTCATCGATAAACCCGCCGGCATATCCTCCGCCAAGGTCGTCTCTGTAGTCAAACGCCTGCTTCGGGTCGGTAAAGCAGGGCATGCCGGCACACTTGATCCCTTTGCCACAGGCATGTTGATCGTCTGTGTCAATCAGGCGACAAAACTGGCCCGCTTCTGGCTGAACAGTTCCAAAACCTACATAGCGGACCTCTGTCTCGGTGTTGAAACAGACACCCAGGATGCCACGGGAAACATTGTTTCAACCGCAGAAACGATCGATATTCCCGAAGAGAGGCTGCGATCCGTCATCGCTTCTTTTTCTGGAACAATGGAGCAGGCACCGCCGGTATATTCGGCGTTGAAACATCAGGGCGTCCCCCTGTACAAGCTTGCCCGAAAAGGCCAGCCAATTCAAAAGCCGGCGCGGCAGATTGAGATTTACCAGCTCGATATTCAAGAAATTGCTATGCCCATTGTTCGTTTTGAAGTCCGCTGCAGTGCGGGAACCTATGTGCGCACGATGTGTGCGGATATGGGAAGAGCATTGGGATGTGGCGGTCATCTGAGAAATCTCCGGCGGATTGCCTGCAGCGGCTTTACAATGTCGGAGGCTCTTACGCTCTCCGAACTCGAAGACCTGGTTCAGGCCGGTCATGTTGAACGGCACGTGATCGGTATGGCCGAATCGCTGCCGGATATGGCTTTTTTTCAGGCGGATAAAGCTTTGACGGATAAGATCAAATATGGCATGATGATTACGATAGACGATGTTCCGTCATCCTGTCCATTCCCCGGAAACAATCGGGTTAAGATCGTTGATGGAAACAACCGGTTGCTGTCCATTCTCGACTATGATCCGGTTCAACGTCTATTTACGTATTGCTGTTCGTTTGCGGCTGCCTGAAGGGCGGTTGTACCGGACAGAGTCGGGGCTTGGTCCGTGGTTCTGCATTCATCGACCCGGATTGCAGCTTCGACAGGATGGTTCATAATCCGTTGTTGCCTTGCTGTGGCCGATAGTTCACGGCAAGGCGAGATGAATGCCCGCAGGGGTGAGGCGGAATTCACCCATTTCACTATTGAAAACAGGAGGCGTACAGAAAGTGGTATTTAAATCCGAAGACAAGAAAAAACTGATCGACCAATATAAACTTCACGAAAGCGATACCGGTTCGCCCGAAGTGCAGGTCGGCCTTATTTCACACCGCATTACCTATCTTACGGAACACCTCAAAGTCCATACCAAAGATCACCATTCCCGAAGAGGATTGTTGATGCTGGTCGGCAGACGTCGCAGGCTGCTGAATTATGTCAAAAACAAGGATGTTCAACGGTATCGTGCTATTATCGAAGCCCTGGGATTGAGAAGATAGTTCAGACTCACCGACAGCGTCAGTCTTGTCTGACATTGTCAACCTCAAGGGTTCCATACAGAACTTTGCCCGCATGCCGGCTTAAGTTTTGTGATGGTGAAACTCGTCCGTTCATGCAAACCATCAGCCAGCATGACCCCAATGCGACAGACTCTCATCGGTTCAAGAGGATGTCGCTGCCAACGAAGGAGGCAAACATATGGAATTGGTTCTCGAAGCAACACTCGGGGATAAGCCGCTCATCATAAAAACCGGAAAAGTCGCCAAACAGGCTTCTGGAGCGGTAATGGTTCAATACGGCGAAACGATCGTTCTGGTGACGGTGGTGTCCGCCACCGAAAGCACCGGCGGAGATTTTTTGCCGTTGACGGTTGAATATATGGAAAAAATTTACGCTGCCGGCCGAATTCCGGGGAATTATTTCCGCCGTGAAATCGGCAGAGGCAGTGAAAAAGAAACCCTGACATCCAGGCTGATCGACCGACCGATCCGGCCGCTCTTCCCCAAAGGGTATCATTTCGAAACCCAGGTCATTGCTACGGTATTGTCCATGGATCAAGAAAATGATCCCGATACCCTCGCCATGATCGGCGCATCCGCAGCACTCAGTCTCTCCGATATTCCCTTTGAAGGGCCGATTGCCAGTGTCCGGGTCGGTCGTATCGACGGACAACTGATTGTCAATCCCCCCCTGCAACAATTCGATGCCTGTGATATCAATATCATCGTTGCCGGATCGGCAACGGGGGTTGTCATGGTGGAAGGCGGCGGCAATATCGTCAGCGAATCGGATATGCTCGAGGCCATTTTCTTCGGTCATCATGCCATGCAGCCGGTCATCGAGATTCAGAAAAAATTGCAGGAACTCTGCGGAAAACCCAAACGGGCGTTTACCGCGCCTGAAAAAGATGCCGCGTTGGTCGATAAAGTGGAGATACTGGCACATCACCGCATTCAGGATGCCCTGAGGATCCCGGAAAAAGTCGCACGTTATGCCGCCATCCGCGCCGTCAAATCCGAGGTGATGGCAGAACTGGGTGAGGCGTTCATCGGCCGGAAAGAGGATATTTCGGAAATTCTACAGAGCATTCAGAAAACCGTCAGCCGGAATCTGATCTTAAAAGAAAGCCGACGTATCGATAACCGCAAATTCGATGAAATCCGCCCCATTTCCTGTGAAATCGGTATTCTTCCCAGGCCGCACGGCAGTGCGTTGTTTACGCGTGGTGAAACCCAGGTGCTGGGTGTATTGACCCTGGGTTCCGGCCAGGACGAACAGCGGGTGGAGACTCTGAGCGGTGAAGAATCCCGACCGTTCATGCTGCATTACAATTTTCCGCCGTTTTCGGTCGGTGAGGTCAAAAGAATTTCGGGTCCCAGCCGCCGGGATATCGGCCATGGGGGACTGTCCACACGGGCCCTTGAAAAAGTGCTGCCTGCCAAAGCCGATTTCGACTACACCATCCGCCTGGTGTCCGAAGTATTGGAATCCAATGGGTCTTCTTCCATGGGAACGGTCTGTGCCGGAACCCTGGCCATGATGGACGGCGGGATTCCGATCAAGGCGCCGGTGGCCGGAATCGCCATGGGTCTGGTCAAAGATGAGGATACCGTGGTGATCTTGTCGGATATTCTCGGAGACGAAGACCATACCGGAGACATGGATTTCAAGGTAGCCGGCACCAGCGAAGGCATTACCGCGCTTCAGATGGATATCAAGATTCATGAGCTTTCCCGGGAAATTCTCGAAAAAGCGTTGGATCAGGCCCGCTCCGGCAGACTTCATATTCTCGGCAAGATGCTCGAGTCCCTCGACAAGCCGCGGGAAGAGATTTCTCGATATGCGCCCGCCATCATGACGATCAAGATCAATCCGGACAAAATCCGGGATGTCATCGGCCCGGGGGGAAAAATGATCCGTTCGATTCAATCCGAAACCAATACCCGTGTGGAAATAGACGATGCCGGGATGGTGAAGATCGCCGCGATCACAAAGGCTGAAGGCGATGCCGCCATTAAACTGATTCAAGGCATTGTCATGGAGCCGGAAGTCGGTAAAACGTATGAGGGTACGGTCGTCAAGGTCATGGATTTCGGCGCTTTTGTCCAGATTTCACCGGGGACCGACGGTCTGGTTCACATATCCCAGCTGTCAACACGACGGGTGACGAAGGTGACAGATGTGGTCAAGGAAGGCGATACGATCAAAGTGAAAGTCCTGGAGATTTCCCGGGATGGCAAGATTCGGTTGAGTCACAAGGCTGTTCTGGAAGAGGAGCAATAATCCCTTGAAATCAGAAGACAGCATCGAGAAAACCGTTTTATCGAACGGAGTCCGGATTCTTTCACAGAAAATGCCGCATGTTCAGTCCGTGTCCATGGGGGTTTGGGTCGGTGTCGGATCTCGGGATGAGGCCGATGCCGAAAACGGATTGTCTCATTTTATCGAGCATATGATTTTCAAGGGTACCCGGAAACGGTCCGCTTACGAAATCGCCAAGGCCTTCGATGCGATCGGCGGCTATACCAATGCCTTCACCTCCATGGAAAACACCTGCTACCATGCCAAGGTTATGACCAACCATCTGGATACCATGTCTGAAATACTAACGGATATTTTTCTGAACTCCCTGTTCGATGAAGGGGAAATCGAAAAAGAACGTCCGGTCATTTTTCAGGAAATCGGCATGCAGGAAGATACACCCGACGAATATGTCCACCAGCTGGCGGCCCGAGATTTCTGGGGAGAAGGCCCGCTGGGCAGATCGATTCTGGGAACCCGAGAAAACATTCTCCAATTCGATTCCCAAACCATCCGCAGCTTTTTCGAACGGCGTTATCATCCGGATCGGATCGTGGTGACAGCCGTCGGACATATCGATCACGATCGACTGGTCGATCTGATCCGACCATCGTTTGAAACCGTAAAATCCGGAAATCCCGTTCCGGATCGAAGCACCCCACAGAGATTTGTTCATGTGGGAATCCACCCAAAGGATCTCGAGCAGGTTCATATCTGTCTTCATGCCCGGAGCGTGTCCACGACGGATCCAAAACGGTATGTATCCTCCCTGATGAACACCATTCTGGGCGGAAACATGAGTTCGCGGCTGTTTCAGGAAATCCGGGAGCAGCGGGGTCTGGCATATTCGGTTTATTCGTTTGTTTCCACTTTTGCGGATACGGGTTTGTTCGGCGCTTATGCAGGCGTCGATCCTGACCGTGCACTCGAAACCGTTGAACTCATGCTGCAAACACTCGATAGCCTTTCAGACCGCCCGGTGTCGGAAGAGGAACTGCAGCATGCCAAAGAGTTCACCAGGGGGAATCTGCTTATGGCCTCGGAAAGCACGGATAACCAGATGGCTCGGTTGGCCCAGGGAGAGTTTCACTTTGGGCGCTATACCCCGTTGCAGGAAATTCTAAACGGTATCGACCAGGTTACGCCGGCGGATGTCCGGAATTTTGCCGATGAAATCCTTGTCAGACATCAGATGACGTTGACACTTCATGGCCCGGTTACCGACCATTCCCGGTTTGAACAGCTCATGACAGTCTGATGGGAAGAGAATGGACAGGTGTCATGGACTCTGAATCTGCGCCGATTATCCGATTCAGCCGGATCGATCCCCAGGCGAATGCAGACATTCCGCTGCCCCGCTATATGACAACAAATGCGGCTGGTATGGATATATACGCTGCTGTAGCACAGGATGTGATCATCGAATCCGGCACGATACAACTGATTCCAACCGGATTGAAGATGGCCGTTCCCGAAGGCTATGAAGCCCAGATTCGACCTCGAAGCGGGCTGGCCGTCCAATACGGAATCGGGCTCATCAATTCACCGGGAACCATCGATGCCGATTACCGCGGAGAAATCCAGGTGGCGGTGATCAATCTGGGAAAACATGCTTACACGATCCGTCGGGGGGATCGGATCGCTCAGATGATCGTTCAGCGGGTGTATCAGGCAGAACTCCAGGAAGTCCTCTGTCTGGATGAAACCGGCCGGAATTCCGGCGGGTTCGGTCATACGGGAAAGTAGCGGCCCCATATGTCGGCGGCGGTTCGTTTCGGCAATTTTTTCCGGAGGACGGCAAATCAACGATGCAGGAAGAAGATGTCTGATAATCCGGTGTGTTTATCCAATCAAGAGGCGGCGTCGCCATCGGATGTATCCCTGTGTATGCTGGCCAGCGGCAGCAAGGGAAATGCCATTTATGTCTCCGACGGCCATACCGCGGTTTTAGTGGATGCAGGCCTTTCCGGAGTCGAAATCGAGCGTCGGATGCAATCCCGGAACCTATCCCCCGAGTCCCTCCATGCCATTGTGGTCTCGCATGAACATGAGGATCATATCCGTGGGGTGGGTATTCTGGCCCGGCGTTACAACCTTCCCGTGTATCTGACCGCCAAAACGTTCGAGGCCGCAAAATCACAGATCAAAAATATCCCCCACACCGTGTTCTTCGATTGCGGCACCCCATTCAACATCAATACGTTGTCGATTCATCCCTTTTCAATTTCCCACGATGCCGCCGAGCCATCCGGATTTACGATTCAGGTCAATCAAAAAAAAATCGGCATTGCCACCGATCTGGGAATTGTGACAACCATGGTTCGGCATCATCTCAAATCATGCAATATGCTGATCCTGGAAGCCAATCATGATCCGGATATGCTGTTCAACGGCCCATACCCCTGGTATTTGAAACAGCGGGTCAACGGCAGAACCGGCCATCTATCCAACCAGGATTCCCGGCTTCTTCTCGAAGAAATTCAGCACGAACAGCTTCAACATGTCATTCTGGCTCATTTGAGCGAAACCAACAACACGCCGGAAAAAGCTCTGGCCGAGATCCGTCCGGCCGTCGATTCCCGGTACACCCAATTGATCGTTTCATCACAGGATATCTGCAGCCGACTCGTGCTGCTCAATTCATCATCATCTGAATCTTTTGGAGGTTTGTAATGTTTAAAATCGTTATCGCAAGGAAATGGCAGGCGGAACCATCGTCCTCAATGAAATCGAGGCGCCCCTGATTGCCAAAAAAGCAAAACCCGGACAGTTCGTGATCCTGAAAGCCAACGAGGCCGGCGAGCGCATCCCGCTGACCATGGCGGATACAAACCCGGAAAAAGGCACCATAACGATCATTTACATGGTGGTCGGCAAAAGCACGGCCTTATTCAAGTCCTTGAACGTCGGAGACGGCTATCAGGATGTTATCGGCCCGCTCGGCAAGCCCACCCACCTGGAAAAAGTGGGCAACGTGGTCTGTGTCGGCGGCGGCACGGGGATTGCTGTGCTGCATCCGATTACCCGTGGCCTCAAGGAAATCGGGAACCACGTTGTCAGCATCATCGGCGCCCGAAGCAAAGACATTTTGATTCTTGAAGACCAAATGCGGGCGGCATCCCATGAGCTGCATGTCTGTACGGACGATGGCTCGTACGGCCATCACGGGTTTGTGACCGAGGTACTCAAGCAGGTTCTGGAAAAAGGCGGCACGAAACTTGCCGTCGCCATCGGCCCGGTTCCCATGATGAAATTCGTATCCAAAATCACCAAAGAGTTTAATGTTCCGACAATGGTCAGTCTGAATCCGATCATGGTCGATGGCACCGGCATGTGCGGCGGATGCCGTGTGTCGGTCGGCGGAGAAACGAAATTCGCCTGTGTGGACGGTCCCGAATTCGATGGTCATCAGGTGGACTTCGATGAGCTGATACGCAGGCTTCAGGCCTACTGTGAGGATGAGAAAAAGTGCTATAACGATTTTTGTACTTTTCAGCAGGCATAAAGAGAATTATGAATTATAATCTACTAATTTAGATATATGGGAATGATAATTTTGGATTCATCATTCATCATCAACCCGGAGGTCATATGGCGGAAAAAGCTGATAGCAAAAAAACGACTCCCCGGCAGTCTATGCCGGAACAGAAACCAGAAATCAGAAGACGGAATTTTCAGGAAGTTCCCACGGGCTATACCATGGAACAAGCCATGGCAGAAGCCAGCCGATGTCTTCAGTGCAAGAAACCCGGTTGTGTCGACGGCTGTCCGGTGGCTGTGGATATTCCCGGATTTATCAACCTGATTACAAAAGGGGATTTAACCGGCTCCATCCGCAATTTGTGGTCAAAAAACAGCCTTCCCGCCGTGTGCGGACGGGTTTGTCCCCAGGAGATTCAGTGCGAAGGAAACTGTATCGTGGGTAAAAAAGGGGAATCCGTTGCCATCGGAAATCTGGAAAGATTCGTAGCCGATTACGAGCGCATGCATGGAACCGGCGAGCTGCCGCCCAAAGACAAGCCCACCGGCAAAAAAGT
>CAYQKZ010000094.1:4092-10460 GCA_964418135.1 uncultured Desulfobacterales bacterium | reverse complement strand
GCCGGAACATCCGGATATGGAATGGAACCCCCCGGGGCACGGAGACATTTATGCCGCACTCTTCACTTCCGGCGTTCTGGATCAACTGCTCACAGAAGGGATTCGGTATGCATTCATTGCCAATTCAGACAATCTGGGGGCGATGCTGGATACTACCCTGCTGGGGTATTTTTCCGAAAAAGCTTTTCCGTTCATGATGGAAGTGTCGCGACGAACCCCGCTCGATTTCAAGGGCGGGCATTTAGCTTTTCACCGGGATGGCCGGTTCATTCTGCGGGAAGTCGCTCAGTGTCCGGACGATGAGCTGGATATCAGCCGGGATATTTCCCGTTACCGGTATTTCAACACCAACAACATCTGGGTCAACCTGGAATTCGTCAAAAAACTGATCGAATCCCAGGGTAGCATCCGCCTGCCCATGATTCTCAATCCCAAAACGGTGAATCCACGGGATGACTCGAGCCCAGCCGTCTATCAGATCGAAACGGCCATGGGATCGGCCATTTCGCTGTTCGAGGGCGCCACGGCCGTTGTCGTTCCCCGATCCCGCTTTTATCCGGTCAAGAAATGCAATGAACTCCTGGCCATCCGATCGGATTGTTTCACCTATTCGAGTTCGGGCGGACTGAAAGTGAATCCGAAACGTCAATTAGATCAGATTCAAATCGATTTGGATTCGAAATATTACGGTAAAATCGATGCGTTCGGAAAACGGTTTCCTTTCGGACCGCCGTCTTTGATCGACTGTGAATCACTGACCGTCAAAGGGGATGTCTATTTTGGCAATCATGTCACCCTGAAAGGAAAGGTCGTCATTCACCACACCGGCGGCGGGTCGGCAACCATACCCGACAGGGCGGTTATTGATTGCAGAATTGAGACAGGCGGCAAGCACCGTTCATCAGCATAAATCGGTCAACGCAGTTTTCAATTCGGAGAATTGAAAGACAAAACCGGCTTCGATCAGTTTTTGGGGGACAGCCCGCTGACTGGACAGCAACGATTCGGCAAATTCTCCGAAAGCAAGCCGAAGTGCCAATGATGGTGTGGGGATTACCGCAGGTCTGCCAAGAACACTGCCGAGTGTTTTCGCCAGTTCACCGCTGGTTACCGGCATCGGCGAACACAGATTCACCGGCCCCCGTAGTGTTTCTGTTTCGATCATAAACAGGATGCCGGCCACCAGATCCAAGATATGTATCCACGAAAACCATTGCTTGCCGTTTCCCATGGGCCCGCCGACAAACAGCTTGAATGGCGTGATCATCTGCTGAAGCGCCCCGCCGGATCGTCCCAGCACCACACCGAAGCGTGCCGTCACCACCCGGGCATGCTTTTTTTCCGCCTGAAACGCTTCGTTTTCCCAGTCTCGCCCCACCTGAGACAGAAAATCCCTGCCGCATGGTTCGGATTCCGTCAGGATATCATCTCCACGGCTGCCGTAATATCCAACGGCGGATGTGCTGATCAAAGTCTGGGGCCTCTCTCCGGTCATCCCTTCAACGACATGGCGGGTGGTCAGGATCCGACTGTCGTAAATCTGCTGCTTGTAGGCGGATGACCATCGGTGAAATATGGAGGTTCCCGCCAAATTGATCACACCATCCACATCTTTGATGGCATCCTGCCAGGAACCTTTTCGCGTCGTATCCCCGGAAACCACGTGAAGTCGATCGGAACGCACGACAGGCACACGTGAGCGTACAACTACGGTCACATCGTGACCGCTGTTCAGTAAATGCTGCGTCAGAAAGGTTCCGACAAATCCGGTTCCTCCGGTGATCAGCAATTTCATTGATGCCTCCCATGATATTTTAGAAGAGATGACAGGATGTTACGGTCCGTATGATGATCTATGGCACAACAGGCTATCCGATATTGAATTTTCCGGATTCGATATATGGCACATCTTCGACATCGATGGCATGAACGATATCTTTGTTGAGCCTCATTTTCATTTCTTGAATCACGGCCCGTTTCTTGTTCAGGGACTTCGCCAGCGACAATGCCTGCGGCATCAAATCGGTCATGGCACATGATTGGGTAATGATGTGATGTTCTTCACACATGGCCGCTGTCAGCCGGATTCCGGTGTATTCCATTTCTTCGAGTTTATACATGGGAATGGCTTTCTTCAACAACGCGTTCATCCCCGGTAAAAAAGGAATGCCCAGATTGATTTCCGGAAAACAGAAATACCCTCTGTCTGAACGCATGAACCGAAAATCGACAGCACAGCATAAAATGGCGCCGCCCGCAAACGCATGTCCGCTGATTGCCGCAACAGTCAGCAACGGATAGGTGGCGATGCGTTTGAACAACCGATTCAACAGATAGAAAAATGACTTGGCGCCCTCGACATCACCTTTTTGAATGATGGGAACCAGCCACGCCAAATCGATCCCGTTTGAAAAAATTTTTTCGTGTGACGATGTTAACACCAACGATGTTGCACCGGTTTGGTTCTCGATTGCATCGAGAACAGACAGGAAACTGTGTAAAAATGTTGGATTGAATTGATTTTCTCCACTGTTCAGCGTGACGACGGCCACATGTTCATCTAACATATAATCAATATCTGCCATATATTTTTCCCTCGAAAAAATCTGTACCCATTGTTGTTGCACCTTCGGAAAATTCACTGAACGACACCCCCCCCCCGCAGCCCATTAATTCCAGGCCGTGAGGGTTTTGCGGATGTATATAGGCAGAAAATACATTCAAAAGTCAATATAAATGAGAGGACCCGTCGGCCAGAACAGAAGCCTGTTTTCATCGCTCAGTTGTTTCCGGACAACCGCTGATGACGTTGTTTACGGATTGGGGTCATCGGCCTGCATTTCACTGATTCTGATGACAACAATCGTAACCGTTCATACCCCCTCCCCGATGAATATCACTGGAAGAGATTAACTATTTGTAAACACAATTTTTGCCCCCTCCCGACCTCCCCCCGCTGGGGGGAGGAGGTGAACGGTGACCGGTTCAGTTCTCCGTAAAACAGGATCATAACGTGACCGGATTCTTCAACATCCCGAAAAAAGAGTGAACGGGGGAAGGCCTTTCCGTAGGCATATAACGCTTATGTTTCACCTTACGATACGATACGGTTGTATCAAACCCATGTTAGTGATATAAATGATTATTTTTTCTGGATACTATTAACCGAATATCGGTTGGAAAAGCAAACATTCACAATCAATAAGAGCGAACGACAGGAATGAAAGCAGATATTCATTCTTTCATACCGCTCAAAAGAGGAAAATCTCTGTATGCAGTCCCCCGTCAACAGAAGACATCATTCAGCATTTCAATCACGCATCATCACCCTAAAATTGTTGGTGATGGCCGCCCTGATTGCCGCTGGATTCATCATCAGCCAAAGCAGTCCAGTTCTATCTGAAGATCTGAAGCAGAATCCGGCTGTCTCCGTTTCCGAAAACCACCGAGAATCCATTGACATCACGATTGATACAGAAACGAGAAACAACGAGGAGCTGAAAGCCGGTCTTGACCTGGCAGATAAATTCAAGAAAGCGACAGCGGCTGAAACTGTATATAATGTTCAGTTATCTGCATATGGGAACATCCTCCTGCTTCCTCAAACCACCGTGGCAGACTTGGAAAAAGCAAAGATCGACACCCTGAATACACGAGATGCCATTGATGCCAAAATCAAGGAAATTTCCGACAGAACCGGACCGTTTAACCAGATGTTGAATCAGACCCGTGAGCAACTCAGTCTGAATGAAAAACAATTGACGGACATTATGTCAACGGGTTCGGTCGATTCCGTGTCTGGCACTTTGAAAAAAAATCTCCAGACGCTGATCACCCTTTTGACCGCCAAACAAAAACGCATTGAAAAGATACTCGATATCTATCAACCGCTGAAACTTCAACTCGAAGAAACCCGAACCGCCATCACCGATCTTTCCGAAAAACTGAACAGTCAGATTATCCTGAAAAAGAAGGAAGCACTTTTTCAACGCCGCACCTCACCGATTCTGGCATTGAGTATCATGCAGATCAGAGACGAAGTATCCACCCTTACCAATCAAGTATTGAAGCTGTCAACCGAAGATATTAAAATGGTAGCCTCTCGATCTTTCTGGGAAAATGCGGGTCATAAATTATTGACGGTGATATTCGTATACATCGGCATACTCTGGGGAATGCTTCGTATCCGCAGATATTGCCGTAACTATGAACAAAGCGGCAAGCTGATCGAGACACCTTGGCGACATCTTGTTATCCGGATGTTGGAAAAGTCTCTGATACTTACCGGAACCACCGTTTTTATCGCCGGATTTATCTCACTACAGAATGATTCAGCCGACATGGCAACTTGGAGAATCGCTCTGAATTTCCTGTGGCTCTTACTTTTAACCCAGTGGGGACTGGTTGGCATTCAGACCTGGAAACGGCTGCCGTTGCCGGTTATTCCGGAGCGTATCGTCAAGGGTCTTTGTTTTGGACTTCGAAGTATCCGGTTGTTCGGAATCGTGTATCTGTGTCTGGAATGGTTTTTGGAAGGAAATGGGAATATCCTGGTTCTATCCCGGATATTGTTCGGCATCGGCATGTTGACAGGATTCATTCATTTCTGGAAATCCGCAATGCCTTTAATTCCCGTCAGTTTGGCCGGATTTTCTCAGATTCGTCCAATCGCAGGATCAATCGGATACACCATCACAGGCCTCGGACCGGCTCTGGAGTTGACCGGCTATGGTTATCTGGCCATTTACTGGTTCTCATCCTGGATCATGACGCTGATCATCTGTTTCTGGAGTGGAATACTGATGATGACGATTCGGGAATGGCAACAGTCGCTAAATAAACGACAAGCTTTCGACTTCGGCAAACAGAAATCGCACCGTTTCTATACGTTGGAGTGGCTGTTCATGCGGGTCTTGTGGGCAGGGTGGTTTCCGTTGTCTCTTATCACCGTTCTGATGGCATGGGGTGCAAAAAATGCGGTTGTGTTCGGGCTTTTCAAGGTCATCAATTATCCGATTCCTATCGGAGATATGCAGTTCAGTATTTTGGGAATTGCATGTGCAGCGCTGATGCTGATACTTACCCACCTGTCCACCCACCTGTGGCGCCGCATACTGCGTGAAAAATTCCTGGCAGGCAGCGGGATGGACGCAGGGCTGAAAGACTCCATCACCACCATTACCATGTATCTGTTGTGGGCCATCGGCATCTTTATTTCGCTGCGGATGGTCGGTGTCAGTTCAACCTCTCTCACCGTAGTTTTTGGAGCACTCAGCATTGGGCTGGGTTTCGGTCTTCAAAACATATTCAACAATTTTATCAGCGGGATTATCCTGCTGTTCGAGCGTCCCATTCAGGTCGGAGATGCTGTGGAGATCAACGGCATATGGGGTGTCGTTCAGAAAATCAACGTTCGATCGACGCTGGTTCAAACTTACGACAATGCCTCTTTGATCATCCCGAACTCCGAGTTTATCAGCAACAAAGTTATCAACTGGAGTTTCAAGGATCATCGCATCCGACGGGTCATTACCGTCGGAGTGGCGTATGGATCCGATACGACCCTGGTATCCGGAACGCTCAAAGATATCGCCGGAAAAACCCAATGGGTTCTGAAATCACCGGAACCCGATGTCCTTTTTTCAGACTTTGGCGACAGTGCGCTGATTTTCAAGCTTCGTGTCTGGACCCTGGTTGACCATATGGTCAAGGTGGAAACACATATCCGGTTTGAAATTGAAAGACTTTTTCGGGAACATCAGATTCAAATGCCTTTCCCGCAGCGGGATGTTCACATCATTGGTTCAGACAACCCAAACCAGATCAATCGTTCCGATCCTCCGTGTTGAAAGTCGTTCAGGCAACAATGCCGAGAGTTATCGGGTTATCTGTCCGCAGCCCATGGCTTTTCGGTGAATTTCCATGCTCATGAAAAAACACGGAAGATATTCTCTTGTCTGGAATCTCTGCAAAGACCATGCAGCGCACTGAATACGTAATAAAACAATATTTTTTTCATATTTGTCATGATATATTATCGAATCATATTATTTTCTGCCCATGCTTCTTGCAGACAATCAAGTATTCGTTCAAGAGGAGATAATTCAGTATGTCGGTAGTCGTTTTGGATACGATCGGAATAAAATGTCCTCAGCCTGTCTTAAAAATTGCCGTAAAAGCCCCCAGTATGAGCCCAGGTGATATTCTGGAAGTTGTCGGGAACTGTCCGACGTTTGAAAGAGACATTCGTGCATGGTGCGAGCGTCTGATGAAAGTCATACTTTCGGTAAAAGAAGAAGCCGAGAACATAAAAAGAATTCAAATACAGTTTTGACACGGCACCGTTGCCGGTTTATATTTTTTCTACA
>CAYQKZ010000094.1:0-3992 GCA_964418135.1 uncultured Desulfobacterales bacterium | reverse complement strand
AGTGTAGATTATATTCGTTCGCAGTATATGTATGCAGTAAACGATCATGAATCATTTCTTGAGGTTCACCCCCATCAATGAAATTAATGCGATTTTTTTCGTGTATTTCGTGGTTAATATTTTTTCACGGCAAAAGTTCAGCGTTCAACCTCTGATGGGCTATTGTCAATGGATGCATAGAGCTATTTCCTGCTTTTTCAGAGTTATTTTCTGGAATCCTGAATCGATATTGAAAAGGATTGGATTGCCGTGACCATTCACGCTCCCTGTTGGAAACAATTTGACTGCCATCAGAAAGAATGCCTGGTAAAATTGTTAAACGAAACCGCTTGTTGGACCGTTCCGACCCTTAACTTCCGGGGAGAATTTCTGGAAGATTATTCTCAAAAAATCAAAAAATGCTTGCGCTGTTCCTATTTCAATCAAGTCAAAACACCGGAAATCCTTGAAAACCTGTTGACCCACCTGATCGACCATCATGCTGAATTCGTCAAGATAGACTCAGAGAGATATCATGATCAGGATCGCACCAGCATTGAGATGACCCTTGGGCTGTCTGAAGTATTCGATGCGCTGAAAAAAATTGCAGATGGAGACCCCACGGTTCGATTATCCGAAGCATCAGGCCTCCAGCTCATCGCCCATCTGAAAAAACTTGTGAACCTCACCGCCACGAACATGGGTGAAATAGTCGATTTATCTCATGAATTTGCCATTGGCCTGGCTGAACATTTTGACGTTCTACATCGCGTATCATGCGGAGACCTTTCAGCGCGTATCAAGGGAATATCGCCCGTTGAGCTTCTGGAATCCTTGAAGCTTGTCACCAACGATATGATTCTGAATATATCCAGACAAATCGCTGACCGCAAGAAAGCGGAAGAAGAGGTGATAGAGAGCGAACGACTGATCTCCACCCTGATGAAGAATTTCCCGGGCATGATATATCGTTGCCGCCATGATCATCGCAGGACCATGACGGTTGTCAGTGACGGATGCATGAATCTGACCGGATATGCACCACAGGAACTGATTGGCTACCAGTCACCTGCCTACAAGGACATCATTCACCCGGATGACTTTGAAATGGCATCGAATCAGGTGCAGAATGCCGTCAATCATCAACTTCCTTATCAGTTGCAGTACCGGATCCGTACCGCCTCCGGCCATGAAAAATGGGTATGGGAACAGGGAACCGGTGTATACACGAAAGAAGGTGAAGTACTGGCCTTGGAAGGTTTTATCAATGATATTACCGAACGAAAAACCGCTGAGTTTCTGGTCAAAGATTCCGAAGAAAAATACCGGACCCTCGTCAACAAAATCCAGGATGGCGTTTTTATTTTACAGGACAGCAGCCTGAAATTTGTCAACGAAGCGCTTGCAAACATGATTGGATATTCCGTCGAGGAAATCACGGATAAGGCATTCCTGTCGCTTATCGCCCCGGAATACAGACATGTGACGTTGGAGCGATACCGAAAACGTCAGTCCGGCGAAACCGTCGAAAGCGAATATGAACTCGATATCCTCCACAAGGATGGTTCAACTCGGGTGACTGTCAATTTGAATATCGGAACATTTTCCTTTCAGGGAAAAACGGCCAACCTTGGCACCGTCAAGGACATTACCGGAAAAAAACGAGCTGAACAAGAACGCAAAAAACTGGAAAGTCAACTTCAGCAGGCTCAAAAAATGGAAGCTATCGGCACACTTGCAGGTGGTATCGCCCACGATTTCAACAACCTGCTCATGGGCATTCTCGGGAATACCACACTGACAATGATGAATATAGATCCCGGCCATCCCGGATATGCCCGACTGAAAAATATCGAGAAATATGTTCAAAGCGGCGCCGATCTCACCCGCCAGCTTCTGGGATTTGCCAGGGGAGGAAAAGTCGAAGTTAAACCAACCGATTTAAATGTACTGATTCAGCATACTTTGGAAATGTTTGGTCGTACAAAGAAAGAAATCACCATTACGACAAGCTTTCAAAAAAACTTATGGGCAGTTGATGTAGATCGCGGTCAGATCGAGCAGGTTCTGCTGAATTTCTACGTGAATGCCTGGCAGGCTATGCCCGGTGGCGGAAATCTTTATCTTCAAACAGCAAATGAAATTCTGGACAGCAGTTATATCAAAGCGTTTTCTGTAATCCCTGGAAAGTATGTAAATTTCACCATAACCGATACCGGCATTGGAATGGATTCCAATACACAGAAGCGCGTATTTGAACCGTTTTTCACAACCAAAGAAAAAGGCAGGGGAACCGGTCTGGGACTGGCCTCCACTTATGGAATCATCAAAAATCATGGGGGATTTATCAACGTATACAGTGAAGAGGGCAGCGGTACTACATTTACAGTGTATCTTCCGGCATCAAAAAATATCGCATCCATCGAAACAAAATTGCCGGAACCCGTTGTTAAAGGTTCAGGAACGATTCTACTGGTTGACGATGAGCAGATGATTCTAGACGTCGGCAGCCAGATGCTTACAAAACTGGGCTATCAGGTGCTGACAGCACTGAACGGCCAGGAAGCCGTTACCGTTCTGGAAAGCCATCAGGATAAAATCATTATGGTGATTTTAGATATGATCATGCCGGTAATGGGTGGTGGCGAAACATTCGATATTCTCAAATCGAGATATCCATCTCTGAAATTTCTTCTGGCCAGCGGGTATGCGGTCGATGGTCAAGCCTCCGAAATATTATCGCGAGGATGCAACGGGTTCATCCAAAAACCATTCAACATCGAACAACTGTCCCAAAAAATCAATGAAATTCTTAAAATATAATGAATATTAATTCATCCGGTTGAATGTTCTCTCCATTGCCTTCCTCCTTATTTCATTCGCCAGGTTATATCCATTTATCACATTGATTTAAAAGTGCTTATCAATCATAAATCTTTCCATCAATGTTTTTCTTGACATCGTAACTTAATATCTGATAGATGAATGAATATTCATTCATGTTCAATCAATTCTTCCAATTCACGGGTGCATGATAACAATCATTCAGGAGGTTACTATGAGCAGAAAAATCAGGACGGCTGCCGTTATCGGCTCAGGCGTCATGGGCGGCGGAATTGCGGCGCTTCTTGCCGGCGCAGGGGTCAGAACGCTGCTGCTGGACATTGTTCCATTCGATTTGAAAGACTCGGAGAAAACCAATCCGGTGGCCAGAAACCGGATTGTCAAGGCTGGCATGGATACGGTGCTGATGTCCCGGCCGTCTCTTCTCATGCAGCGAAAAGATGCGGATTTGATCACCATCGGAAACATGGAAGATGATTTTCACAAGCTTTCGGACTGTGACTGGATCGTCGAAGTGGTTGTCGAAAATCTGAAAATCAAACAGGACCTTTTCAAACGCATCGAGCCGATCCGCAAGAAAGGCAGCATCATTTCGTCGAATACATCCGGCATTCCGCTGAAAGCCATGTCTGAAGGATTGAGTCTGGAATTCCGTCGGCATTTTCTTGGAACCCATTTTTTCAATCCGGTTCGGTACATGAAGCTTCTGGAAATCATCCCCGGTGAAGACACCCTGCCGGAAGTTCTTTCCTTCATGGCCGATTACGGTGAACGCATTCTCGGAAAAGGTATCGTGTGGGCCAAGGACACCCCCAATTTCGTCGCCAACCGGATCGGCGTTCAGGGAATTGTCAAGGCCATGCAGCTCATGCTCGAAGACGGCATCAGCATCCCCGAAGCGGATGCGATGTTCGGCCCGGTTCTGGGCCGCCCCAAAACCGCCATGTTCAAAACCACCGACCTGGTGGGGTTGGACACCATGGGTCACGTTGCCGGCAACACCTACAATCTGGTTGTCGATGATGAAGCCAGAGACAGTTTCATCATTCCGGATTTTGTCAAAAAAATGATCGAAAAGAAGTACCTCGGCAACAAAACCCAGGGCGGTTTTTATAAAACCGAACTGACACCTGAATGGAAAAAAATTCGAAAAGTCATCGATCCCGTCA
>CAYQKZ010000093.1:0-10606 GCA_964418135.1 uncultured Desulfobacterales bacterium | reverse complement strand
ATATTGAAGAGTCCGAAATATTCGGCGGATTTGCCGTCGGGAATGAAGCTTGTAAAATACGAACGGCTGAGCGCCTGAATCCCCCCCTGAAAAAGGCCGATAACAATCGACAGCAGATAAAAATCCATCCGCTCCTTCATGAACACTCCCCATAGGGTAACAATCGCATAACCGGCGATAGCCAAATAAATGCAGTTGCGAGGCCCCCATTTGCGGCTGAGTGCGCCAAAGGCCAAGGCTGCGGGAAAGCCGACGAACTGAACCAACAGAAGCGCCAGCATCAAATCTCCGCCGTCAAATCCAATGGAAAGGCCATAATCCACAGCCATGCGGATGATGGTGTCCACCCCGTCGATATAGCACCAGTAAGACAGAAGAAACAACCCGGCCGGCTTGTTTGCAATAAGCAGACGGATCGTTTGACCCACCTGTCGGAAACTGTTTTTGAGCGTATCGGCGTCAATGGCACCCCCCAGATCGGTGTCATCTTCATGAACCCAAAGCAGCAGCAGGATCGTAAATCCCGCCCACCACAGGGCCGCTGAAAGAAAGGAATATCGGACAGCCTCGCCCGAATCCGCCAAACCGAACAGAAGAGGATACTGAACCATAAGAACATTGATGGCAAAAAGCAGCCCCCCGCCCAGATATCCCATCGCGTATCCGAGGCTCGACACCCGGTCCCGATCCGAAACCTGAGCGACGAAAATGAGCAGTGCATCGTAAAAAATATTGGCGCCCGCAAAACAGATCACTCCCAGGCAATAACAGACAATGGCCCAGCCCCATGCGCCCTTCGGCACCGCCCACAACAGGCCGGTGGCCAAAGATCCCGAATATGCCAGAAAAATCAAAAATTTCTTGCGGACCTTTCCCCGATCCGCCAGAACACCCAGCACCGGCGCACAAACCAGCACCAGCAGACCGGCTACCGAGTTCCCGAAACCCAGTAACGCCGTACTGGTGTTGATATCCGTATCCACACTCCAGAATTGTTTGAAAAAAATCGGAAAAAATCCGGCCATAACCGTGGTGGCAAACGCCGAATTGGCCCAGTCGTACATGGCCCAGCCCCAGACAGATTTAGATTTCATAGCCATTTTTCCCGCCATATCTCCCACATCAGTAAAGCCCAGAGCCGATGGGGATGGTTTGCCCGGCCGGTCAGGTGATCGGATATCATTGACCGCACCAGGGCCGTATCGAAAAGCCCTTCCTGTTTCAGCCGGGATTCCGATAAATAATCCAACAGCATGGGCTTCAATTCACCGCGAAGCCACGGGGAAACGGGAATGGCAAACCCCATCTTGGGTCTTTCAAACAGTGACGGCGGAACGAAACGCGCCAGCAACTTTCGCAGGATCGTCTTTCCCGTTCCCTGATGATAAAGATATTTTTCCGGTATTCGGGAGGCATAGGCCACCACCCGTTGGTCCAGCAACGGTACGCGGATTTCGAGGCCGGCGGCCATACTGGCCCGATCCACCTTCACCAGCATGGCATCGGTCAGATAAGTCTGCTGGTCCACCTGCATGAGCCGGAACAGCACCGGCCAGCCCTGTGTCTGCTCGAAAATATCTTCGAACCGGCAAGGTTTCGGAAAACGGCCGGTCAAGCGTTCGATCCGCTCCCGGTCCCAGAGACAGACCGACACGCGGTAAAGGGAGGCGATATCCGTATGCGCCATCTGAGCAATCAGTTTCTGCCATTTATCCATAAAATTGGCCGACCGGAACGTGGCAGGCAGAAACGGACTCAGGCTGTTGTAAAGAGGCTCGACACCGGCCATCGGCAACCGAGAAAGCAACCGGTAAAACCATCTTCTCAAAGAATCGGGCAATCGCTGAAATCCCGAAGCCATGGATCGAGTCGCCCAGTACCGGGTGTATCCGCAGAACTGTTCATCCCCCCCGTCTCCGGAAAGCGCCACGGTCACATGAGACCGTGTCAGCCGGCTGACCAGAAAGGACGGGATTGCCGATGCATCGGCGAACGGCTCGTCATACATCTCCGGAAGCCGGGGAATGACGGACAGGGCATCCGTTGATGTCACGCAGAGTTCGGTGTGGCAAGTCCCCAGCCGGGCAGCGACTTGGGCCGCCCAGGGGGCTTCGTTGAATTCGGATTCCGCAAAACCGATGCTGAAGGTTCGAACGGGTCTGGAACTGACCTGCTGCATGATTGCGGCAACCAGCGAGGAATCGATGCCGCCGCTCAGCAAGGCGCCCAGCGGCACATCACTGACCATCTGATCCGAAATCGTCCGGGTGAGTGTTTCCTGAAGCGCATCCAGGCATGCCGATTCATCGTCCGATAACAACCGGTCGGGTTTATTCGGCATCTCGACCCAGGGAAGGATTTGAAAGGTATCGGAGCCGCAGATCAGGAAATGGCCTGGCAGCAGCTTGAAAATATGCTGAAAAATGGTTCGCGGAGAAGGAATGTATTGATAATGCAAAAAAAGCGGAATGGCTTCGGCATCCAGCACTCTGGGAATCTCCTGAAATGCCAGAATGCCCTTCAGTTCGGATGCAAAAACCAGATTCCCTTCATGATGGTAATAATAAAGGGGTTTTATTCCCATTTGATCTCTGGCCAGCAGGAGCTTTCGGCTGCGGCCGTCCCAAATGGCCAGCGCGAACATGCCGATAAATCGTTTCAGGCATGCCGTCCCCCATTCCAGATAGGATTTTAAAATCACTTCGGTGTCCGAATCGCTGTGAAAACGATGACCCGTTTTTTCAAGTTCTTTTCGAAGCACCTTGTAATTATAAACCTCGCCGTTATAAACGATTTGCACATCCGCATCGCCGCAAGCCATGGGCTGACGACCGGACGGGGACAAGTCCAGAATGGACAGCCTGCGATGCCCCAGCCCCACACCCGCGGATGGGCTTACATATATGCCGGAATCATCCGGACCCCGATGCGCCAGCGACGCAATGGCCTCCGGGAGCCTCCGGCTGAAGGACTCGAATTGATTATGGGTGATAAATCCTGTGATGCCACACATTTAATTTATCGACCCCATGAAATGGATCATTGGACACTCATTTATTGGAGGTGCCGGTGAACGGCAACGAAATTCGTGGTAATGAATTGTTCATATTTTTCATGGTAACAATCGATGGGAACGAGTCCATCGACGGTCAGCCGGAACAACCGGTATTTTGGATTCAAGAGATAAAAAAAATCCTGAAAGAATGTTCGGGAATCGATATTGCAGCCGCCGAATTCAAACTGGATGACATCGACGGCATTGTTTGCGATCATTTCCGAGGCCCCGGCAAAGACTTTGAACTCATGACCCTCGACATCCACCTTCAACAGGCTGATGGAATCGACACCCTTCTTACGGCAAAACCGGTCAATGGTGGTCAGTCGGACGATTTCCCGGTTTCGCAGATCAATACCCTGATGGGTCAACCTGCGATCATAGACGGATGCCAGCCCCGATCCGGCCATGTCTGAAAAGAGTTCAGGCGATTCTTCGATATCGCTGAAACCATATTGAAACACGGCGATCGAGGCCAAACCCTGCGTACTCCGCCGCAGTAATTCACAGGTTGCTTGAGACGGCTCAAAACAAAATATCCTGACCGACGGCTGTAAGAAAGCATTCGCTTCCCGTGCATACTCACCGATATTGGCTCCGATATCAAACACTGTCATGACGGAATCGTCTTTCCGATGAAGGATTTTTCTCAGATTTTTCAATAAGTAGGTTTCGCCGCTGTCATGCGGAAGTGATGCCGGGCCGATATTCATGCCGTAGAGGGCTACATCGAACAAAAACTCCCAGAATGGCTGTAATTTCTCCATCCTCATGATATGTTTGACCGTTGGCAACCATTTCATTTTTTTTTATCCTCTATCGATCCACATGGGGAGACATCCGCATATAGGTGCAGCCGCCCGTCTGAATGAGGAATTCCATTCATATCGAAGCATCGCTTGGATTTCAAAAAATCAAGCATATGCGCAGCCAGACGTGAAGCGGCCCAGATAGCTGGTTCATCGATGTATTTCGTTGAAAAGTAAGCCAAAAAAATAATTATCGGCAGGCCGGACAGCAAAATCAGAAGAAAAGACACGGCATAGCCGAAATGCGCAGATAGCGTCAGAAATAAATATGATGAAAGAGAACCCAACACCAGGAAATGAACGGCATACACCCCATACGATATCTTGCCGAAAAATATCCATATCGGATGTGTCAGGTATTTTTGGGCCCCGCGGCTGCTTAAAACAAGAACAAAAAGAGCGAATGCCGCGATCAGCGGAAATCCCCGCCCGATCCATTTTGGAACAGGCAATGCATAACAGGCTGTCTGCCTTATAAACGCTGAATCTGCGCAGTAGGGATATGAAGAGAAATACAAAAAAAATGAAAGCAGACACAATGAAACATACCGATTCGACGTCCATGATAAAAAATGGTGATTCTGGACGATATCGGCCGCAATCATTCCAAGAATGAACCCTGCATAAAAACTACGATAAAATAAGCATAAAAGCAGCAGTAAGATCAGCAGCCTATATTTGAATCTTCCAAAAACGGCTGTGAAAAGAAAAACGAGAAGCGATCCATATAGTTCGACCTTGATTGACCATAGCGGTGGGTTGTATGTCGAACCACGAGAAAACAGGGATGTCGCGATATCTGCTGCAAGTGTCGATAAATCCGGTTCACCCTCCCAGTATTGGGAAAACCACGGCTTTGAACCGCTGATATCGGCAACCTCGATATGATAAAATAAATTGCCGTGCCACAAACCGTACCCGGCAATGATCGTGAAAAACACCAGTCCGCCCAATCGGATCGGTCGTTTGAGAGCCGCCGCCACCAGTCTGTCCATTCTTCGAAACTCTCCCAGAAAACCAAAAGACAGCACATATCCACTCAAAATAAAGAAGAGGCTGACCGCAAAATGCCCTGCAACCAACAACCCGAACGGCGGGAAAAAAAAGAGGTCTTCCCAGAAGGATTTCTGTTGGTAATTCCCCTGGAGACCATAAATCGCATACGGGTAGAATGCGGCGACATAGTGGGACAATACCACGATCAGCGCGGCTATCCCTCTGAGCGAATCGAGGTGATGCTGGCGGTGTCGATTCATTTAGTTATGACATTTTGTTATCTATCTTCATCTTTCCCAGCGCCATGCCGGGTTTCTCGATATACCTGTAAAAAAAGGATGACACACCGGCAGTTACAAGAACGACGCACAAAAAATGCAGAAGGCTTGCGGTATCCGATACCGGAAATATCTGACTGAAACCGGTCGCAGAAAAAAGCGTCAGGACGGCAAAATGCGATAGATACATACTGAAACTCAGCTTTCCAAACGTAATGGTGATGCGGTTTACCAGTAACCGTATCGGATGATATGCCAACAGCAGGGCACAGACGGAAAACAGCCCCCCTGCGATGAAATGGTGTGACAACTTGAACAACTTACCTGCAAAAAAATAATCCGGCAGATTGAAAGCCGGATATAAGAATGCCGGAAGAAAAACAGCCAGCAAAGACGCGCTGACCATAGTGATCTGCCTGCGAGGATAATTTTCACGAAGGATGAAATAACAGCAAATACCCATCACGAATATCGGCAGTTGGCCGAAAAAATTGAAATAGCAGAAATTTTTCAGTAGATACTGCCGGCTTTCAGGATAAGCGAAAATCTGAGGAACCAGCAACAAATTGAGACCGGACAAACCGATGCCGATAACCAGAAAGAAGAAACAGGATTGGATGGATTGAATACGCGGCAGCAAAAACGGCAGAATGAAGTAAAAATTCATCTCAACCGCAATGGACCACCCGCCCGGTACAACGGATGTGATGGTTTCCGGGTGAAACCCGTGAAGGAAAGCCGCTGTCACCGGAACAAACCACCACGATATCCCATTGGGCGCCCAGTACGACGGAGAGAATCCATTCAAGATGCTGTATGTCAATATGGCGATATAAAACATCGGGGCGATGCGAAAGAACCGCCGGATGTAAAAATTCCGAATCGGGAATTTTTCATAGGGACTTCTTGTCATCCAGGACATGCACAGTGTGATCGCACTGGCAACAAAAAAAAGCTGCACCCCTCTGGCGCCTTCACGCATCACCCACAAAAGCGTTTCGTGGGCTGGTTCAACCGAATGCGACGAATGCACCAGAATGACACCGAGAATGGCCATGCCGCGAAGCGCGTCGATATAGGCATATTTTTTGATATCTGACTCAAGCACCGGAGAGAGGACACCACTTCGATATCTCATAATTTCGTCATTTCAAAAATGCCGCAGCCATATACGCAACCATAGTTATTCATGACATCGCTGTGGACGATCGGTGTATTTTCGTGCAAATGCCATTGATCGTCGATAAACGAGAAATGATCTATCCGAAACTTTCCTTCAAAACATTCCAGCAGGTAAGCAACCGAAAAAACCCGATGCGCGTTGAACTCGATGCGTTGCGGGCCGATCGGAACGGAAATGTATATCTTTCCGCCTTTTTTCAATATCCGAAAAAAGTTGTTCAACCCAAGAAGGTATCCGTCATAATGAACAGGATCCCCATACCTTCCCAAACCAAAATGTTCGAGGGCGTGCAAGCATGACAATGAATCACAGTAATCGATCAGGCTGTCGGGTATGGGTGTCGTCATATCCGCCTGGATGAATCGAATATTCGGTATGGAGACGGACAGCGGGCGGATATCGAACACGTCAATGGGGCGAAAAGAAGCCACATGGGCAACAAATCCCTCGAGGCTCGACCCCACATCGACATGCATTTTGGGATTGTTCAGGTGGATTCTTCGGGCTACCAGCAGATCCTGGTGGAAATAATGGCCGTTAGTCGTACCGCTTTCTCGAAATCGATCTTCGATGCAGGGATATATGCTCCCGAACGGAAATTCTTTTGCCGCAGCAGACCGCTGCGCTTTCAGAGCGGAGAAATCACGGAAATAGAAAGGCAGCCCCCGAATGAAACAGATGGTTCTTTTCGGGTTGATGCCGAGCTGAGACAGCAGATTGTTGATGATCATCAAAAACCGATTCATATTCTAACCGCTTCCACCGGAATTTCCTGCACAGTCCGTTCGCTTGAATCGGGGGAATGAGGTGACGTCGTCATAACGGCCTATCCATGTGCATGTTTGTATTTTTTCATGATGAAGACGGACAGGCCGACAAAAGCGGTATAGGTGACCACATAGGAACAGGCCACCCCTTCGGCGCCAAAATACTTCGGCAGCACCCACAGCGAAACCAGTAGAATCGCCAGCCCCGCACCGTATATGGCCGCTATCGTCAGAAACCGCCCCGCTGCTTGAAGCGTGTTGTGTTTAACCGCATACACCATATAGAAAAGGGATGCAACCGAGAGTATCCGGGTGATCCGGTAGCTTTTTTCGGCAAATTCCCGGTTGATCCACACCGAGAGGATTTCTTCGGCAAAAACGATCAACGGCAGGTAGTACATGATGAATATGACACCGACGGATACCATGGAGAGTTTTTCAATATCTTCCGTACCGATATTCAATACCTTTCGCCTGACCAGAACGGTGGTGAGGCTGCCGGTTACCGCCCAGATCAGAAACCAGGCTTTGACATTGACATCGAGCGCTACGGAATAATATGCCAACTGTTCCATCGACAGGAAATTGGTCATGTAAAATTTGTCGATACTCGAAATGATCAGCCCAACGACCAACGTCAGCAGCATGGGAAAACCGTACAGGATATTGAACCGCAATTCTTTATAAACCAGCACGGGTTTGAGCCAGGTCAGGCTGCCGATCAATCTGTAACACAGATAGATGTCCATGATCAACTTGATGTAACAACCTGAAACCACAACGATCATTATTTTTTCCAGCAGATCGTTTTCGCAGACCACAGCCAGCAGCAGGGGAACCGCCCTGAACATGTCGTAAACGAACCGGGACAAATTGATCAGATACACCTTGTTGTAGGCCTGCATGACCATCAGTACGACCGTATCGATCACCAGCGGCAGAATACCCAGGGATATCACTTTGTAAACGAATGCATACCCATCGGTATGGGTGAACAGCCTTGAAATATCGGATGAAAAACAGAAAACAGGCAGCGCGGCGGCTCCGCCCACGATCAGGTAAAAAGGCAGTGCATGCTGTAGTATTTTCGCGGCGTATTTATGATTTCCGCGTGAGACGGCCCGCGTCAGGCGATACCCTACCGCATAACCCATTCCCAGATCCGCAACGGATATGTAGCTGAAAATCAACAGCAGCATCGTCAGATGACCGAATGCCGTGCTGCCCGCCCGGTTGATGAAAACCGATGTCGTCCATGCAAACAACGCCAAAGAGATCACACGATTGACGAAAAATGAGCCGAAATTGACGATGTGTTCTTTTTTGGACTGATAAAACGCTGCAATGCGTTGAACACTCATGTTTTTTTCTGAATCCAATGAATGATCAGGCGCCGCAGGTGTTTGATCAGGGAAAATCCATACAGTCCAATCGCTAACGGCGTCGGCAGCAGCCGTTTTTGCCGGAGCCGCGCATAGGTGTCGAGTTCTCCTTTTTCCATGGCCATCAGATGACGGCTCAACCCTGCTTCGCCATAAGCGTGTTTGAAGGATGCCGCCAGCGGAATATCCAGATACCATGCCCGGATGCCGTTCATGACCATTTCCAGCCACAGCAGATAATCCTCGGAATATCGCTTGTCTTCCGAAAAACGGTACGGCAGCGATCGTTTCAGCATCACCGATCGGGTGAGCATTCGGTTCCGGACCAGCAACGACAAAGCGTTCAGAGGGTAAGATTTATGCGTTTCGGGCAAATCCCATGCCGGAAAATGAGAGATAAGCTGAAGACACGCGTGGGATGATATCCCGACATCCGGACGGTTTTTCATCCAGCCGTACTGAAAATGAATTTTTTCCGGATGCCAGGCATCGTCTGCATCCAGAAGCGCCAGATACGGTGCGCAGGATCGATCCCACCCGGCATTGCGGGCCGCGGCAGGTCCCTGATTGCGGGGCAGCGAAACCACCCGAATCCATGTGCTTCCGTATTTTTCCTGAAGTTGGCTGAGCCGATCCAGGGTGTTGTCGGGGCTGCCGTCGTCGATGAGAAGCATTTCCAACGGTCGGGCCGTTTGATTCACGACAGACAGAACCGCCCGTTCGATGGTATCGGAACAATTATAGCAGGGGATGATCACACTGACAGGAACATTTTTCATGGATCAGAGTTCCGGAAACATGCGGGCCGGCCATCCGGACCGCGAAAATGTCTTCTCTCCGACCAAGCGCCGGCTTATTTCGAAAACGATTCTGCGCGCCGCCCGGACACCCCGCGTGTACCCCCATATGCGTTGACACACCCATACCAGGATTTTCCGCAGTGAATGGAGCCACGGATCCGACTGAAACGGCATGTCGATCGCACTGGAATGAACAGGATGGGCAGCACCGGCCGGCTTATCGGCGTTTTTTGCCCACAACGCAAAGTTAAGAACCGAGGCCAGCCGCTTCTCATAAGTATGATCCGCAGCCGTCCGATTGAAGCCGGCTGTTGCAATGCGATCCCGGATATCGGAATGTGTCAGATACAATGAAATTTTTTGAATGAGTTCCCGATCGTTCTGAAAAACGGCGATTTCCTGATCCGGGATATACCAGTTTTCGAGGTCGGGTGCGGATTCGGTCAGCAGAAATCCGCCGGCGCCGGGCACTTCAAATGTTCTGGCCTTGATTTGATTTCGTCGATCTCTGGCATTGGCAAAATTCAGGCTGATAATCGAATCTCTCATGATTTTTGGAACATCTTCGGCTGAAACCGGGCCATGCGGCCACCCGTATCCAAAACAGGAAACAAAAATTCCGTGATTCTGAAGCTGCTGAATCCGCTGTTTCCGGTTGCCGTGGGCTTCACCGACAAAAGATACCGCGTAGCGACACCGATGAGACGGCATCGGCGGACACAGCCGATCCGAACGGGCCGCCCACTGTGTCGGCAGTACATGAGAAATACCATCGCGATGATATGCGGAAACAACATCCGGATAGGTGGTGGTCATGGCATGGTAGTATCGGCCGACAAAGCGGGAAACTTCCCGATATTTCCATGAATCGTCCGTCGTCCAGCAAACCGTGGCCGCATCACCCCGCTGCCGGACAGCCGCCAGCGTTTCGATAAAGAGCTCGTACTGAAGCTGAACCGTCAGCAGCACCTCCGGACATTCCCGGTCCACGGCCTCCAGCAGCAGGCGATTCATGTGAGCGTAATCCGCATAGCGGCTTCTATCCCACAGCTCGAAATGCACCACATCATGCCCGAGATTTCTCAATGCCGGCAGGAATGCCGCATATTCGGTGGAAAGTCCCCGTGCCGGATCACCGTACTGATGCTGCCCCAAGGCACAGAGAATTTTCATCGTTTTGTCGATTTCGTCATGCTGGGCTCGATTCGGTGAACACTGAAAAAGAGCGGATCAACACATATATACTGCAAAAGGGCATAATCTGCACATTCCTGTTGATCCCTCCCCCAGCGGGGGAGGGTTGGGGTGGGGGTTCAAAAGTTAAGATTATGACCGT
>CAYQKZ010000092.1:945-10621 GCA_964418135.1 uncultured Desulfobacterales bacterium | reverse complement strand
GTTCATAATTGGCTGCCTGAATCACCACGCTGTCCTGCGCCACCATGGAATGCGCAATAACCATTTCACCGACCATGTCAATCAATCGATCCAGACGATCCGTACTGACCCGGACCGATGTTTCGACAACTTGTCTGGAACCTTTTATGCGCTCCTGTGTGCGAAGGGCATGCGCCACATCATTTACCGATACTGTGCCTGTTTCGATTGCAGCCAACCCAAGAGGCTTATTTGAGTGATCCTGAGCCAGCATTTCTATCGATTTTCGATCAGCCTTGCCCTGTGCGACTAGAATATCCCCAAGCCTGGGGGAGGCGACACCATCCCTTTCCCCTGATACGCCCGCTGCCTCTGGATTCATCAAGAAAGCCATCAGAACTTCATAACCATCGGGTTTGAGTAATGGCCCACCGCCAAGCGCATTTTCAACCAATTGTATCAGCGTCTTAAGCATATCCAAAGACCGCAGGGCAAGATCGGCATATCCCCCCTGATATCGGATTTCTCTATCCCGCACCCGACTCAGTAAAGATTCTGCATGATGACCCATCTCGGCAAGGAGGGAAAGGTCCAGAAATGCCGATGTGCCTTTGATGGTATGAAATGCGCGGAACACCGTTCCCACGGCATCCATATCTTCCGGATCCACTTCAAGCGTTAAAAGGGCCTCTTCTGCCCGAGCTATCAGATCATTGGCTTCCGCAATGAATTCGCCGATAAGATCGGAATCCGGATCTTTGGGCATATAATCTTGAACAGAATCATCTTTAATAAGTTCAGGTTGTTGGATATGAAACGATTTCACAGGGATTTCATCCGGATACTCCATCAGTTGCGTAGCCCGTTCCACACAGTTGCCG
Organism: uncultured Desulfobacterales bacterium; assembly: GCA_964418135.1. Taxonomy (GTDB): domain Bacteria; phylum Desulfobacterota; class Desulfobacteria; order Desulfobacterales; family Desulfatirhabdiaceae; genus RAAP-1. Next base: position 9,761 of record CAYQKZ010000092.1, on the reverse strand, counting down.
GCTTCAGACCAGGCATCCGTCAGACTGTCCGCTTCAAGAAGCGGCATTGCGTTCAAAATTTCGATTGCCTTGAAAATCTGTTCCTTCACAGAAGCATACAGGTCAATACGTTTGGAAAAAGCAACCAGGCACTGAAGAATGTTTGAAACACCATCCCTGTCATCAGGTTCATGCTGTATCCATAATAAGGCAATGTCATTTAAATCCAACTGAAACATATCCGTATCTGCAGAGTTGACGGACATGGGGTCGGATACATCGGTCTCTTCGAGAACCACATGGCGAAGTGCTTCAATTGCAGGGGCAGCCAACGATTCAGTGAAACTTCCATTTTCCAGGCACTGCTTACATACGGATATTCCTTTGCTTACGGCATCAATAACTGCAAAGGTATTGGATGCCGTTTTCAAGGCAATGGCTTTCATCCCCAGAATCGACATGTCAAGGACCTGAAACAACGCGTCGAATGCATCGGGAATACTGCTCCGGATGACCTGCATATCTGATATGGCGGCATTCCATCCATCGGTATCGTTGAGTCCGAGAGATTCAACCGTATCAATGATCGCCTGGAGTTTTGGAGTGATTTCTTCAATTGAGTTCATAGGATTGGCCGTATTCGGAGATTGAATAATGAATTCTTTATGCTGGAATGCGTTCAAGAAAGCAATATAGCAGGGGGAAAATATCCCCCCAGAAGATATTCATTTTTCGAATGGTTGTGTTGATTGTAAACCAGAACAGGGAAAGACGTGCGATTGAAGAAAAATAAAACGACTTCAATGCGAATTGGTAGCCACTAAGGATATTAGAACAGCTTATACACTGCTGGAGAGAACTGCGCCGCAAATTTCCCCCTGATACATTTTTCCGGTTCGGAAATATACCGGAGATGGTGTCATCATTTGTACCAACAGGTTAATCGAAGATCGAACCAGTTTCAGCGAGTGCATCAACAGGGACTTGTTCATTTCATTTTCCTGATGAATATCCTGTACAAGCGAAGAAATATCCTCAGCATACTGGATCAGCTTCAACGAAAAAGGATATTCTACACGCTGTGCCAATAGGGTCAGGGTCATCCCTTGGGATGAACAGTTTAAATGATCGCATAATTTATTGATCATGTCTATGCGCTTTTGATCCCCAGCATGAATCAGCGGCAGAATTGCTTCTTTCTGAAATCTGGCTGAATTTACAGCATCCAGTTTAGCACTGACTACCGCTTTTTTTTCTATATCAAGAATATGTAACAGCGACCGATAGAGGTCAGCTTGATTCTCAAGAATGCTTATCAACTCTTTTAGCATATTTTCCATATGATCGCCTATTATTTTTCGTGTCTTTCTGATTTTTTTTTGAACAGTCCACGACACCGGTGAGTTATCGACTCATAAATACTTACACATTGACCCCGATGATATTTCAACCCTGTATCATCATTTTGGCCAAAAATATAAATTACGCTGATTGTTGGATCAGAAAATCTACAAGATTGTATTCAACAACGACTCCCCCATCAAACGCTGCGCTATTTTTTCCGAAGAAACCGAATAAGCACCCTGCTCGATCAGATATTTGAGTTCGGATACTTTATCGACCCGTACATCGGGAATATCCTGCAACTGGCTTTTGGCCATCTGAATTTCTTTTGCTGCCGGCGACAGCAATACCCGATCTTGACAAGAACTCGAAACGGATTGACTGCAGGATGTACTTTCGCTTTTCCGCAGCCTGGATGACTGACTGGCATAAACGTTGATTCCTGCAAGCTGATTATTATCTATGATGTTCACCATACATTGCTCCTTACGTGTGTTGATGGTTTCCCTGCATAGAATATCAGCCTGTATCACCCAAAACTTTAATGCATTTTCTCACCTCATAATCGACGATTCCATTGTAATTGTCAGAAATAGATCATTCTTTCGAATTCGTCTTGACAATTTCCTGAACTTTTTCCAACTGTCTTTGCATCATCGAAGCCAGTCCGATTCCCCCTGATGAGGAAAGAGATTTTGCCATCTCAGCATCCAGCATATCCGTAAACATCTCTTCCGCCTTTCCGCCGCTGATCAAGCCGCTCTTGGGAATTGATGCGCGCATCTCTTTAAACATGTTCTGTATAAACATTGACTCCATTTCCATACAGGCTGTGTTCATTTTGGATTCTTTGGAAACAGAACGGATAGCTCCTGGATTCATTCCTGTATGGACACCATAGCTTGTGGTCGTGGTCTTAATCGATATATCCATCGGCATATCCCTCATATTCGCGTTAAAGCCGTCATTAATTCAACCGAAGTACGGGCTTCAGATGTATTCTCTCCAGAACTACATGATTTCCAGTTTGGCCTGCAGTACACCCGCAGATTGAAGCGCCTGAAAAATCGAAATCAGATCACGCGGGGTAACTCCCAGAGCGTTCAACGCCCGGACAATCTCTCCGATACTGGATCCGGACTCCATCAGATAAATGGGTGATTTCTCTTCTTTGACAGAAAGATTGGTATTCGGCGTTACCACTGTCTGTCCCTGCGAAAACGGCATAGGCTGTGAAACATCGGCCGATTCTTTGATCTGAATGCTCAGGTTTCCGTGGGCAATGGCAACTTTCGAAATCCTGACATTTTCACCGATGACGACCGTACCGGTCCGTTCATTCACAACCACTTTCGATTCCACATCCGGTGTAACCCCGAGTCCTTCAATGACCGTCACAAAACCAACCACATTGTCCACATATTTGGGAGGAACATTCACTTCGATGCTACCTGAATCCGAAGTTCTGGCAACCGTAGAAGAAAAAGCCGTATTGATGGATTCTGCAACCCGAGTGGCGGTTGTAAAATCCGGTTGGTTCAATGTAAGTATCAGACTATCCTTCTTCCTGAAATTGGTAGGCACTTCTCTTTCAATCAGACCGCCTCCGATAACCCGGCCTACGGTGGGAAAGTTTTTCTGCGCAGAGGCACCGGCACCTTTGGCGGAAAAACCGCCGGTACTGATCGCTCCCTGGGCAATGGCATATGTCTGACCGTCCGCAGCCTTCAACGGAGTATACAGCAGCGTTCCGCCCTGCAAGTCTTTTGCATCGCCTATCGAACTGACCGAAACATCCATTCGCGTACCCGGCCTGATAAATGGGGGCATTTCGGCGGTGATCATAACGGCTGCAACGTTTTTTACCTTGATATCGACAGAATTAATCGTCATTCCCATTTTTTCGAGCATGCTGACCAGAGACTGAAGTGTGAATTTAACCTTGTCCCCATCACCGGTTCCATTCAACCCCACGACCAGTCCATACCCAATGAGTTGATTCTGACGCACTCCCTGGATAGAAGTGATTTCCTTGATCCTTACCGCGTTGGCTCCGGTAGTCCAGCACAGGAGAATTGCCAGAGCAATCCCCGCCCATCCTCCGATCGATCGATACGTTGCGAATATTTTTTTCATGTGATCACCGGTATCTTTTTGAAATTCAGGATAAAATAATGCATGTCCAACAACCGATTGCCTGATGCGCATCCGCTAGAACGGAGAGACAACATCCAGGATGTTGGCCAGCCAGCCTTTGCGCTGCTGATCGTTGACGATTCCCGAACCGCTGTAAGCGATTCGTGCATCGGAAATGAAAGTTGACTGAACCACATTGTCAGGAGAAATATCTCTGGGTCTGATGACCCCGGATACCATGATCATTTGTGCTTCATTATTGACAATGACTTCCCTGGATCCCGAAATGGCCAGATTTCCACTCGGTAATACCCCAATCACCCTTGTGGTAATATAAGCATTCAAATCGCCGCTTCGGCTCGTCCCTCCCTGGCCCGTAAATTTATTGGAAGCGCTGCCGGCAATTCTGGACAACGGATTCAGCCCCTGAGTCGGAACGACATTGTTCTCCAGACCCAGAAATTTATCGATACCGACATCCACCGAAGAATCTCTTCCGGTACTGGTTGTGGCATTGTTGGATGCCTTCGAGGATTCAACTATTTTAATGGTTACGATATCCCCGACCCGCCTGGCCTTCGGATTGATAAAGAGTTCCCCCATGGTGCCGTTTTCCTGCCACAGAGAACCCTCTGCGGCAGGCTGGGGTGTTTCGGAAGCCATATACAGCGGCGGACGCTGTTGTTCGGTTATCGGATGAATCTGTTTTATCGGAGCAGTACAGCCCCAGAGACACCCCATCGACAGTAATAACAGACATCCCGATTTGATCACCGAAAAACCCCATGATGGTAAACCACGGATGGATCGGAAAATAATTTCGGGAGTGAATTCATCTACAATACACTTCCCTACGTGTTCTTGCGGGTATATTTTCTTCAATCCAACGACGTCTAAAGATTGCGCCATCATAACAGTACCTCCTCAAACAATATGCTTATTTTACCATGAAAATACTTTAACCACATTAACCACGAAAAACACGAAAGAAATCCGCATTATTTTCATTGATGGGGGTGAACCTTTAGAAAAGATTCATGATCGTTTATTTTAAAACTCTACCCGGACCGTTTTTGGGTCCAGTACTCTGGCAAAAATTTCTTTGTTTGAATTCAGATTGACCACCCGAATACGATCTCCTTTTCCTCCACTTTCTCTGACTTCTCCTGCGGCCGTAATTCTGATCGTTTCGGACTCGGCGACAATGGATACCTTGTCATTGCGTTTAACCATCAGGGGTTGCTCGATCATATCGGTTCGAAAGACTTCTTTGGGATTCATAGCTCTCAACGTCCTTTTCCCCACCACACCCTCGAGGCTGGAAATGTAATTGGACGGTAAATCCGCCATGTCCATCGTCACGACAGTCACATCCTCTTTTTCAATTGTCTGATTCCGGTTAAGGGGTTTCTGAACGACGATGACATTGGTCTCAACTTCAATCTTGACAATTGCAGACACTTTTCTGGAAGACTGACCATAGACATCGAAAACGATACTCACCGGTACCATCCCTATATAACTGGATTTAACGGGTGGCTGCACTTTATAGGAATAGGGTCGATTTGGAAGCATGATCCCGTTACCGGACTGAACGAATTTTATCTTGACCCGATTTTTTTCCCATGGGATTTTTTCGTTCAAAAAATCCATGACCATATCTTCAATCATTTTTCGAGTGATTTCAATGGTTGCATGTTCGCCCTGATCGGATGTTGCCGGAATGGTCATCGGCACTTGTTCTGCAGTTTCAGCCACATTTTCCAAAGAAAACAGCATGGCCAGCAACCCCAACAAGACCATTCTGAACAATATTACCATCCGCTGTCCGGTGCCGATCGTCTCTGGCTTCTGTAAATTTTTCATTCCATTTTTCATGATGAAGAGCCTCCCTCCCCCTGGGCCATCCGCATGAACCAGCCGATGTATCATTTTATTATCGTTTGACATTATTGGCCATCTGCAGCATCTCATCGGTAGTCTGAATGATTTTGCTGTTGACTTCGTAAGCCCGTTGGGCCGAAATCATATTGACCATTTCATCCACCACACTGACATTCGACATTTCCAGAGAACCCTGAGATAGTGTGCCCAGACCATCTTTCCCGGCAGTTCCGGTTGTAACTTCACCCGAGGCCTCGGTTTTCAAATAGAGATTCCTGCCAATACTGCTGAGACCGGCCTGATTCGGAAACTGGGCCAGTTCGATGGTACCGATTTGCGCCGGAGTTACATCGCCTGCCTTCAGCGCGGATACGGTACCGTCCGTTCCGATGGTAACTGAAATGGTATTGGTGGGAACGGTAATTTCAGGCTGCAGGGGGTACCCGTCCGAAGTGACGACCTTTCCATCACTGTTCAGTTTAAACGCGCCTGCACGGCTGTAGGCAGTTTCACCGTTCGGCTGTAATATCTGAAAAAAACCGGTTCCTTCGATGGCAATATCCAGCTCATTTCCGGTATTTTGATAATTCCCTTGAATGAAGATTTTCTGTGTGGCCACCGGCCTGGTTCCCTGCCCCAATTGAATTCCGGTCGGTATTTGATTGTCGGCTGACGAAGCGGCACCCGCCTGACGCAGGGTTTGATAGATCAAATCTTGAAATTCCGCTCGGCTTCGTTTAAAACCGGTCGTGTTGACATTGGCCAGGTTGTTGGAAATAACATCGATGTTCAATGTCTGAGCCTGCATTCCGGATGCGGCTATGGATAATGCACGGGACATAATGACCTCCTTATGAAATACAATCGTCAGATACTGAGTGAATCCGAAAACACCCGGCCCACCTGTCGATCACTTTTTCTGATGGTTTATCATGACAGTTTACCCAGTTCGTTGACTGTTTTACTGTTGGTTTCGTTGATAGATTGAAGCACTTTCTGATAGGATTCATATCCGCGAATCACATTGATCATCTCTGTCATCATCTTCAAGGAATCGACATTGGATCCTTCAACAAATCCCTGCTGAACGGTGGCATTCTCCGCCGGAACCCCCAGGTTCGTAGAATCTATCGAACTGTAAAAGGAATCACCGCTTTTCACCAGTCCTCTTTTATTCGGAAAATCCACTATTTTAAGGCTGTCCGACTCGACACCATCAACAATAATGGCACCTTTGGAATCCACTACCACTTGACGGCCGGAGATTTGAATCTCGTTGCCACCCTTACCCAGAACGGGGTAACCTTGTTGCGTTACGAGGGTGCCACTCGAATTCAGAACGAAATCTCCTTTCCGTGTATATTCATTCCCCCGCGATGTTTGAACGCAAAAAAAGCCATCCCCCCCCAACGCCACATCGAGCGCATTCCCCGTTTCTTTTAAAGATCCCTGAACAAAATTGGTAAACGTACCCACCGGAAGAATGGAAACATTGTTGATTGGCATGTCTTTGAGCATGTCTGGTGAAATATCTTCCGAGCCTGAAGACATGGACGGAATTTGAAAGACTTGATCTTCCTTGAACCCAACGGTATTGACATTGGCCATGTTATTGGACAGGACGTCCAATCTCATTTCCTGAGCCAGTGTGCCCGATAGAATGCCGGTGAATTCGCCTCTCATACCGCCCTCCAAAAAAAAATTCGTAAATTCTCAAGTTGATAATACAGATTGCCTACCAACACTGGAACTTACGAATTCTTAATGCACAGATTATGCCAAAGTCACATATTATTTTTTTCTCCTGTTCCATCCGAAACAGCGCCAGGTTGCATCTGGCGCAAGCTGGCAATCAGATCGATCTCACATTGCGGGATGTTCATTCGCTCGGCAATTTGATCCGATTCAACTCCCAAATTCAAAAGTCGCCGGACTTCATCATAGGGATCCGTGCTGTGTTTTCTTCGTCCGTCCAAATCAACGGCCTGGCTGATTTTTCTTGCCGACGCCAGCGCTTCGCCAAAAGATTCGTTCCCGGAAAGCACGATTGGGGATTCCTTGAATGGGCCGATGTTTTCCGGATGGTCTGGATTTGAAATCCGGATATCAGAAAGAGATTTCCGTTTGAGTTTAATCAGATAAAAAATGGAGAAGACACAGCAGCAAATTCCAAAAACATCGAGAGCGATCTCCAAATTCGCAAGGGCGGTATAGGTCATATGATCATTTCCTTGAAAAAAACAACAGAAGATTTTTCTTCCAACGTCATTTTATTGACGTTGTTCTAAACATTTTGACATTACCGACAATAGTCGTCGGTCATTTATCTATAGACATTCAGAAAAACAGTTTTGCTGCATTATCGGGAGGAGATATTCTACCGTATTATATCCTCCCAGCTGCATTGCAAAATGAATTTTCTGAAAGTCTATATCACGCCATCCTTGACGAGCTTTTTACGCAAACGCATGAGTACTGCAGAATGGATCTGGGATATCCTGGATTCCGTCAAAGTCATCACCTGACCAATTTCCTTCAATGTCAACTCTTCGACATAGTAAAGGGAAATAACCATTTTTTCCTTGTCGGAAAGGGTATCGATGGCTTTTGACAGAGCGGTTCTGATCTCCGATGCACGGGTCAACATCAGCGCATCCCGATCTTCACCACTGACTAACTGACTGAGCAATTTTTCTCTTTCACCACTCGACTCGGGATTCACATCATCCAGGCTGACAAATGAAATACTTGCCATTCGCTGCAAATCGTCGAATTCATCGGCAGTCAGACCCAGTTCCTTGGCAACTTCCCAGCCTTCCACCTCTCTGGCCAGTTTTTTCTCCAAATGAATCCAGGTTTGCTGCATTTCCCGTACTTTCTTTCGATTGCCGCGGGAGATAACGTCCCGTGACCGCAGTTCGCTCAAAACGGCACCACGGATCCGAAACGAGGCGAATGTCGCCAGTGTATTGTCCCGGGATGGGTCATAGCGATCTATGGACTGGATCAGTCCGATGACACCGGCATGCATGAGGTCATCCACATCCACATGCGACGGCAGAAACACAGCCATCCGGTGGACGATTCGCTTGACAAACGGAAGGTATTCCGTAATCAGGCGGTTCCGTAATGTCTTATCGTCCCTGTAAGGACTCTCAGTCATGACCGCACCAGATTGATTCATATATCATTTTCTTCCCGGCAGTTATCGCATCATGGTTTCGAAAAATCCAGCTTGTTGCTGATCAGTTCCTGCCAGAACACCCGCGTATTTTTTTGAGGATAACGAGCGGTCGGCGACTGACATATCTTTACAGCCAGGGAATTGAAACATCGACTGGCCTGCGAATCGGGAAACAAATCACATACGGCTTTTTGCCTTCTGACACCCCGTGTGATATTCTTATCGTACGATACATGTCCAATATACTCGATGGCAATATCCAGAAAACGCTCGGCAACCAGTTTCAGTT
>CAYQKZ010000092.1:0-935 GCA_964418135.1 uncultured Desulfobacterales bacterium | reverse complement strand
GGCTGTAGTTCCAAGAGCAATTGCCGCGGTTCCTGCCGCTAATGCTATGCCTGCTCCCCATTTTGCAGCTGTTATTATTCCTTCCGATAATTTAGATGATGCACTTTCAGCGGCAGTTTCAGTTGCCGATATACCTCATGAGCTTCCTGAATATCTCCGACCATATTGACCAATAGTTTGAATTGTTTGACACCATAGCGGAGGGAAAGAATTTTCATGAGTGCATAGGCATCCGTGATGGACGTGGGTTCAGGCGATACCACCACGATAACTTCCTGAGCGATTGCATTGAAGTACATAACATTTGATGATATTCCGGCCGCCGTATCGATCAGAAGGATATCAATGGGATCGATCACGGCATACAGTTCACTCAACAGATCCGCTGTCTGGGCCTTGGACAGATTGGCCATTTCCTGAATGCCCGATGAAGCCGGTAGTATCTTGATGTTGCAGGGCCCATCGACGATAATTTCAGACATGGTTTTTTCACCCAGAGCCACATGAGAAAAATTGTATTTGGGAGTTAGCCCAAGGAGAATATCCAGGTTCCCAAGCCCGAGATCCGCATCGAAAATCTTCGCCACTCTTACTCGGCCAATCCACAGGGCGAGGAAGACTACGCGCTGAAGCGCCTGTCCATTACCTGGCGGGATGGCGGCGCCTATGCGCTGCTGGGACCCTCGGGCTGCGGCAAGACCACGCTGCTCAACCTCATCTCCGGATTGCTCACGCCGACCGAGGGCCGCATCCTGTTCGATGGCCGCGACGTGTCACACAGTTCGCCCGAGGAGCGCAACATCGCTCAGGTGTTCCAGTTCCCGGTCATCTACGACACCATGACCGTCTTCGACAACCTGGCGTTCCCGCTCCGGAACCGGGGTGTGCCTGAAAGCGAGATCAAGACGCGCGTGGCCGAGATCGCCGACATGCTG